>JAOXRU010000576.1 GCA_025800395.1 Flavobacteriaceae bacterium | reverse complement strand
TAGACGTGGCTTTGAAGGGCTATTTATAGCTCGAAAAGATCACAAAATGCTACCACACGAAAGGATTCGTGCGGGAACCCCACCACCACACGAAAGGATTCGTGCGGGAACCCACCGTGCGGGAACCATTTTATTTTAATTGCGCTACAATACCAAATCTACTGGCATTTTCATAAACTTGCGGGTATCTTCTTTGGTGAGCACTTTAAAGTTTTTGCTTTTTGGTGCATCGGTTATAAAACTAGAAATTTCGTCTGGTAAGGCAATTAGCTTTCTTGTTTTTAGACATATCCAACCACCCATCATTTCGTAATGGGCAACGTTTCTGCCTTTAAAATTGTAGAAGTTTTGTACGAACTCGAAAAACTTTCCGTCTTCGCTTAGGCCTTCTAATTCTAAAGAAACTTGTACGGGCTGGTCTCCGAAAACTTCTTTAAAGTAATATATATGCTCGAAAAATACTACTGGCCCTATATTGTGTTTGGCTAGTACTTTTTGGTTAAAACCATTGGCAATTAAATATGCCATACGGGTATGGGCTGCAAAATTTATGTATGCCGAATTGGCTAAATGACGGTTTGCGTCTAAATCGTTCCAACGAACTTCGAATTCTTTTATATACATTCTTCTTTGTTTTTTTTATTATGCACGCATAGCAAAGATATCATTTTTCTTTTAGCTTTGTACTAGAAAAACAATCGAACATGCCAAGAGTAACATCTTATTATGCACCACCTATTTGGGCACGAAATGGGCATGCCTCCACTATATATAGTGGTGTTTTTAGAAAGGTGATGCACCAATTCGAAAGAGAACGTCTAGAATTGGTAGATGGCGATTTTATAGATTTAGACTGGAGCTTTGCCAACAAAAAAAGCAGGCGGCTTATTGTGCTTCTTCATGGTTTAGAGGGTAGTGCTAATAGACCATACATTACAGGTACTGCAAAATATTTTAACCAAAACGGGTGGGATGCCTGCGGAATTAATTTTAGGGGATGTAGTGGCGAACGCAATAGATTGTATAGGTCGTATTATTCTGGTAATACCGAAGACCTCCAAAAGGTATTGGCGCATATTTTGGAACTAGACCAATACTCGAATATTGTTTTAAAAGGCTTTAGTTTAGGTGGCAATATTGTTTTAAAATATCTGGGAGAAACCCAAGATATTCCGCCCCCTATACAAACCGCTATAGCGGTATCGGTTCCTTGCGATCTGTACCAAGGTATGCAAGAAATACACAAGGCACATAATGTGCTGTACTTTCTTAAATTTAAGAAAAATCTGTTGGCGAAACTTAGAGAAAAGCAAAAGCTATTTCCAGAATCTATTTCTAAATCTGCGATACAAAATATTCGTTCTCTAAAAGATTTTGACGATGCGTATACAAGTGTGGCCCATGGCTATAGCAATGCTTTGGAGTATTATAAGCAAACTAGCGCTTTACATTTTTTAAAAAACATTAGCATTCCTACCTTACTCCTTAATGCAAAAAACGATTCTTTTTTAGCAGGTGCTTGTTATCCTACAGAAATAGCCGCAAACAGTGCTTCTCTTTTTTTAGAAATACCCAAGTATGGGGGGCATGTGGGTTTTTACCTGCCAAAAACTTACTATAACGAAAGAAGAGCTTTGGAATTTGTACACGAACAAAACCAATAACAATTACTAAAATTTCTTTATTGCTAATGTGAGTTATACCATTTCTAGTTTAAAATCACCCCAATAATTAGCCCTTTTTTCCTTATTATTTCAGAATAAAAAATAACAGGTATCTTTTGCGTAAAAATAAATTCATCCTGCATGGGGAAAGATCGAGGTATATCGAACTCAGGTCAAATTATATACCCTAAGAAAATGGCGGTATCCATATCGGGCTACGGGACTTTGGTTTGCGCTAAAGGCGTATTGCTATACGCCCCTACATAGGAATATTACTCGTGAATGTTGTATTATACCATTTCTGGTTTGGAATGGAAGGAACTTTTATTCTATAAAATAAAATTGTGTAAAACGTTGCTACTATATCTTTATTTTTATTTAAATTTGTTCTAAATAAATATAACTTAATAACTTTACTATGAGAATGACAATGGTGTTGATCGGAATTTTCTTAATTTCGGGAGCCTTACATGCCAACGACCTTAACATATCGGGAATTGTTTCCGGAAAGAATGGCCCTCTAAAAGGGGCTAACATTCGCTTAAATGAAAGTAGTACTGGTACCTATACCAATAAAAATGGCGAATTTGTACTAAAAAATTTAACCGCTGGAGATTATACGCTAAAAGTTTCTTTTATTGGCTATCTTTCTAAAGAGATCTCTGTACGTTTGGATAACCAGGATGTGAAGCTTGGAGAAATTGTTCTTCAGGAGGATCATTTTAACTTAGAGCAGGTAGTTTTAACTGCTACGCGTAACGAAATTTTGCGTAAAGATGCGCCAATTATTGCCAATGTTTTGAATGATAAAATATTTGCTGCTACGCAATCGGTAGTATTGGCAGAAGGATTAAGTTTTCAGCCTGCATTACGGATAGAGAACAATTGTCAGAATTGTGGTTTTAATAACCTTAGAATGAACGGGCTTGAAGGAGCTTATAGCCAGATCTTAATTGATGGTCGTCCTATATTTAACAGCTTACAGGGCGTATATGGTTTGGAACAGATACCACAAAACATGATAGAAAGAGTAGAGGTGGTTAGAAGTGGTGGTTCTGCCTTATATGGTAGTAGTGCTATTGCAGGTACGGTAAACATTATTACAAAGGAGCCTATGGAGAATAGTGCGTACTTAAAAACCAATTTGGCTTCTATAGACGGCGATGCGGCAGACCAAACTTATATGTTTGGCACAGATATGG
The DNA here is from genome assembly GCA_025800395.1 of Flavobacteriaceae bacterium. GTDB lineage: Bacteria > Bacteroidota > Bacteroidia > Flavobacteriales > Flavobacteriaceae > JAOXRU01. The sequence goes on along the minus strand of JAOXRU010000576.1, from coordinate 71,622 downwards.
TTACCGATGATTTAAATGCTGGTATTACTTTAAGTGGTTTTCATAGAAAAAGAGACGCTTGGGATGCAAATGACGATAGCTTTTCGGAAATTGGAAAGCTGAAGGCTACTTCCTTTGCAATGAAGGCTTTTTATAAACCTTCAGATTTGTCTAAGATTACCTTTAATAGTTTTAGTATATACGAGTTTCGAAGAGGTGGTAACAAATTTGATAGACCAAATCACGAAGCAGATATATCGGAATCTACAACGCACAATATCTTAAACGGTGGACTAACTTATGAGCAGTATACCAAAAGTAAAAAGCATAAATTTTCTACCTATCTTAACTATCAGACTTTAGAAAGAGATAGCTACTACGGTGCTGAACAAGATGTAAATGCTTATGGCGATTCTGAAGACAATAGTTTGGTAGGAGGATTTCAGTATACTGGTAAGCTGGGCGAATTTGCAGGAGGATCGCACACTCTAGTTGCGGGATTCGAATACAATAGAAATAATCTAAAAGACAACGCACCATCTTATAACCGATTTATAGATCAGACGGCAGAACAATTTGGCGTTTATATACAAGATGTATGGGAAATTGCAGACAAGTTTAATATTCTTCTTGGAGCGAGATTTGACGACCACAATCTTATAGAGGATCCGGTAATTAGCCCAAGAGCAAATATACTTTATAAAATAAATCCGAACTTACAATTTAGAGTTGGGTATGCGAGAGGCTTTAGAGCGCCTCAGGTTTTTGATGAGGACCTGCATATTACCCAAGTTGGTGGCGAAGGAACCGTAATTACAAATGCTGGCAATCTAAACCCAGAGTACTCTAATGCTTTTAGCACCTCTTTAGATTATAACAAATATATGGGCGATTGGTCTTTAGGAGTTACTATAGACGGATTTTACACCACGCTTACCGATGTGTTTATTTTAGAAGAACAAGGCGTTGCAGGTAATGGCGATTTGCTATTGGAAAGAAGAAACGGTAGCGGTGCTACAGTTGCAGGGGTAACTATAAACCCAAAACTACAGTACAAAGATAAGGTGAGTCTTCAGTTTGGAATGACTTTCCAAAACAGCGAATACGACGATGCGGTACAATGGTCGGAAACAGTAAACAACGAAGACAAAAGTTATTTTAGAACTCCGGATACTTACGGGTTTTATGTGCTTTCTTGGAATGCAAGCAAAAGTCTTACGCTTAACTTATCTGGGGTGTATACAGGAAGTATGCTTGCCCCGCATTACGAAGGTTCTATTGCTAGCGATGTGCTAGAGTCTACTCCTTCTTTCTTTGAAAACAACTTTAAAATAGATTTTTCTCCAAAAATTAATACTACATTAGACCTTACTTTTAGCGCAGGTATACAGAACTTTACCAATTCGTATCAGGATGATTTTGATACTGGTGTAAATCGAGATGCTGGATACATTTATGGTCCTGGAAGACCAAGAACTTATTTCTTAGGCATGAACATTCAGTTGTAATTGAGGTTTCTCCTAAGATCCCATTTTAAAACGTCTGCTTATTTTTAAGCAGGCGTTTTTTTGTTGTTTATAATCTTTTGTACATCCAGACTTATACCATTTCTAGTTTAAAACCACCCCAATAAATAGCCCTTTTTTCCTTTCTGTTTCTTTTAAGGGCATTTCAACATAGAAATGGTATTCATAGCAAGAATACAACTTCCTAAATGAGGCTAAGATTAATATTTTAATAACTTTTGTTTTTCTTGTAAACTATACATTTGCCAAAAATCCCATTATGTATCGCACCCTTCTCGTCCTTTTCGGATTTCTTATCGTTTTTCAAAGTTGTAAAACAGAAAAGCAATACCCAGTTTTAAACGAAGCTACCGCAGCCCTACGTAATCCGAAACTAAAACCATTTTATCATGGTTTAGCCTCTGGAGATCCCACCCTAAATAGTGTAGTGCTTTGGACTAGAGTTACCCCAGAAAACCAATTGCCAGAAATATCTGTGAAATGGGAAATAGCAACCAATTCAGATTTTAAGACCATTAAACAGCAAGGGAATTTTATTACTACTCCAGCTAGAGATTATACCGTAAAAGTAGATGTGCAAAATTTAGAAGCCAATACGGTGTATTATTATCGTTTTCATGCTATAAATTCTACATCTAAAACCGGAAAAACAAAAACCACCGGAAACCCCAACAACTTAGAATTTGCAGTGGTAAGTTGTAGCAATTATGAGGCTGGATATTTTAATGCCTACGCGCGTATAGCCGAGGAAGCAAAATTAGATGCCGTATTGCATTTGGGAGATTATATATACGAATATGGCGTTGGAAAGTATGGCGACACTACCATTGGAAGAAAGCATATTCCGAAACACGAAATTATTAGTCTTCAGGATTACAGAGAACGCTATTCGCAATACCGACTAGATTCGGATTTAAAAGCGGCACATGCTGCACATCCTTTTATTGCAATATGGGACGATCATGAAATTACCAATAATGCCTATATAGACGGGGCACAAAATCACCAAGAAAACGAAGGAAGTTACCTAGACAGAAGTGCTGCTGCCAAAAAAGCCTATTACGAATGGATGCCGATACGCGAACAAAAAAACCACTATAGAAGTTTGGCTTTTGGGGATTTGGCAGACATTGTAATGCTAGATGAAAGGCTAGAAGGAAGAACCAAACAAGCCGACAGTTTGCAAGACCCAAGTTTGAACAAAGAAGAAAGAAGCATGCTTGGTGCTACGCAATTGGAATGGCTTGCTTCCCAATTAACCAATTCCGAAGCCCGTTGGAAACTTATTGGAAACCAGGTTACCTTCTCCAAACTACAATGGGGATTTGATAGCTTTAACACCAACTTAGACGCTTGGGATGGTTATCCTGCAGAGCAAAAGCGCCTAGCGGATATACTCACCAACAACCAAATATCTAATGTGGTTTTCCTTACTGGAGACACCCATAGGGCATGGGCTTTTGAAAGTACTATTGCTCCCGAAACCTATAATGCTGAAACTGGTGAAGGCGCTATTGCTATAGAACTTGGCACTACCAGCATTACTTCGGATAATGCCGATGAAAGAACCCCTGAAGTAGACCAAAGACCGCATGAGCAAAAAATTACTGGGAGTCCACTAAACCCGCATTTGAAATATGTAAATACCAGAGATCATGGTTATCTTTTATTGTCCCTTACCGATAGCGTAGCAACCGCCAAGTTTAAAGTTGTAAAAACCCTTAGAAAACCAGACAAGAGCATACGAATAGATACGGTGTTTAGAATTAAAAAAGGGAGTAATCGTTTGCAATAAGACAACCATATACTTCTACCATTTACCATTTTGAAATTACTGGTATTACATTCTTTTTATATTAAACTGAAATATTAGTCTTTCGCAATTACATTTTCTCGAATGCGCAATGGATATTTTTTTTCAATTTTTTCTTTTTGCACTATGGAAAGCTGCGAAAACTCTTTGCTAAAATGCTTCAGAGAATATGTATTTCGCAAGGAACTAATCGCCTTTACTATTTCTTCTTGAATTTCCACAAAAAAACTATATTTAGTTAGCGGATCTAAAGTCAAGAGAATATTTGATTTTTCATTGTTTTTTTCCACATACAAATATACTTTCGACCTTAATTCATGCATGGCCAATGGTTTTTTAGCCACCCATAACTTTCCATCCTTCACAACCAACTCTAAACTATTTTCATAAAAATCCGCTTCTTTCTCTTCTTCCTCTTGCTGTATCCCACTATCCAAGTCTATCATATAATAAAGCTTATAAAGAGCCAGCTTATAATATACATGCTCAAAATCTAAAGAAACTGTATGTTGTAACATAATTTTCGCATAACTACTTGGCGATTGTTTTTTAGATTGTAGAAAGGCCATTTCTATTTTCATGGGCTTTGATTTTTCCAAGTATTCTCTTTTCTCAGAAATTAATTGCATACAGTTCTTATAAGATGTTCTATCTTTCTGATCGAATGATAGCATTAGTTTATTTATAAAATATTCGGATGGTTCTTTAGCAAACTCAAAACCATTCTGTTTGGAAATTTCCACAAGCAATTTCCTATAACCCTTTGAAGATGCCTCTTCTAAAATCTTTTCTTTTACTAGAAGTTCTTCATACTGATGTACAAAATCGGCAAGGTCTATGCCATTAGATTGTAGATGTGTTTTTAAGCAAGCCAACAGCATGTCTTCCGCTTTTTTATCCTGCCCTGAACCAATATTAAAAGTCAGTAATAAAACTATTGTCAATAAAATTTTACACCTTCTTAATTTCGCATAAATCATTTCGCTCCTATTTTATAAGTAGACATTATTCGTGTTTATAGTTCTATTTAATTCCTCCCTTTTTCCTTAGGATAGAATTGGAATACCGCATCGCTTTGCCATACTACTTTGCTATCTACATCCATACAGCTCAAAGGACCTTTAAATGCAGCTCCGGTATCTATATTCCAAACGTTTGCAGCCTGTACGGGTTTGGTTTTACCAATTCTGGTAACGGGAGTATGTCCTATAAATATTTCTTTATAATGAAGTAGTCGTTTTGGATATCTTGCGTGGTTTACTTCCATGTTTTTATCTATAGCTAAGGCCAATTCCCAAAGGGTTCTATCCCAGTAGAACATTTTTTGAAAATGCTCGTATTGTACACCTTTTACATTGGTAAAACCTGCATGCAAAAACAAGCGGTTCTGTGTATCCAAATAATAGTTCCTCAAGCCTTCAAAAAACAATATGTGTTGCTCTTTTTTATGGGTTTTCATACCTTTATAGGAAGCCATAGTAGCCAATCCGCCATGTAGTTTCCACATCTCGGGTGCCTTATTGGTTTTTAGCCAATCTAAACACAATTCATCGTGGTTTCCACGGATAAACACACAGGAAAACTGCCTATCCAATTCCATCAAAAAGTCGATGGTTTCGGCTGCTTCACTCCAGCCATCTACATAATCACCAAGAAATATAAGCTGGTCTGTTTTTGTAGGCTTTACTTTTGCCAACAGATCTTCGACTGCTTTTTTACCACCGTGTATGTCTCCAAAAACTAAGGTTCTCATTGTTGCGCAAACATCGCTAGGATTCCTATAGCTATTAAGATTGTTATCACTAAGAAAAATATTTTCCAGAAAGAATACGGATGCTTGCCACTTACCTGCCCCGTTTGCCCATTTACATAAAAGCGATAGGTTTTACCTTTAAACTTGTAAGCACTAATATAAATAGGTAACAAAATGTGCTTAAAGGTTTCTTCCGACAAGCTCATATCTGCACTACTAATTCTTTGGGTGTCTCCCCCTATATCGGCACGAATCCAGTCGTAAGTAATTTTCTTGGCGCGCTGAAATGCACTATGGTGGCCATCTTTTAAGGAAACGGTGTATTTCTCGGTAACAAATCCTGCTAAAAACTTACCGTCGAACGGCACTAGTGATTTTAAATTCCAACGGCTGATTTTAGACGGAATTTGATTTTGCTTTTGTGCCGAGGCCGAAATTAAAATATCATCTATAAACCCAGATACATTACCAGCAGCTTGGGACCATCTGGTTTTGCGCACTTGTCGGGTTTGGGTTTTTCCGTTAGACCTATAGGTTTCGGTTACATAATAATAATCTCCTCGTTGTCCGGTGTAACTGGCCTTGCATTGGGCATCGAAAGTCCAGTATGGCAAATACAAACCGTGAATAGCTTCTGGATCTAGAGCAGCTTTTTTTAGTTTGTTGGGGGCAAACCAAACGCCTCCAATCCATTTTTTAAAGGCTCGGCGTGCTTTTTTTACATCTAACTGAAAGGGAACTACCGCACCTGGTTTTATCCATCCTTCTGGATGTGCATCGGCAATAAGTAGGGGTTCTCCGCAGTACACACAGGAAAGTGTTTTGTAATTTTCTTCTATATGCTGATTGGCACCACAATGCTTACAATCGATCATGTCTATGGTGTCGGTAAACACATTATTGCCTACGGTTTGCAGATAATGGTCTAGTTCCAACTCTTCGAAACTGCTTTTCTCTTGGGCAATAAATTCTTCATAACCACAGTATTCGCAAGCCAATTGCTCGCTACCAGGCTTGTACTTCATTTCTGCACCACAATTGGCGCAGGATTTTTTATCTGCAGCAGTTTTTTGTTTGTACTCCATTTGGTGTATTGGTAGGGCTATAAAAAGGCTTGCCAGAAAACACCAACAAGCCTAAAATATTATTGTGGCGGCAGTGGCGGAGGTGTATTTCCTCCTAAAAAGCCCTTTAGTTCTTCTACATCTTTGAGCGAAGCCCAATTTGACATACCTTGTTTCCATACCAAAGTATCTTTGTTAATGGTGCGGGAAGCAAATAGTGTACCTAACTGCTCTACACTTACAGGCCCAGATTGTTGCCCATTTAAAGCATAAAAGTAAGTGGTTTGTGCTGGCATTGGCGGTGGCACATTGGCAGCTGCTTGTTGTGGAGAAGCCTGCATGGTTTGTGGATTCATCATTTGGCCCATTTGCTGTGCCAACACAAAGCCCATTCCCATTCCCATTCCTGCTCCAGCAGTACCGCCTTCGTTTTTGGCGGCTGCTTCCATGGCTTTGGCGGCTTTAAACTGCGCCAATTTGCCCATGTCTAATTTATCTAAACGAGAATACTCGAATATTTCTTTCTTTAAGTCTTCGGGCATGGATACGTTTTCTATATAAAAACGCTCTAAGAGTATCCCAACTCTATCAAACTCTGGCTGCATTACTTCTTGGCAAGTATCTGACAATTCGGTAGTGTTAGCAGCATACAATTCAATAGGAATATTGGCTTCGCCAACGGTATCTGTAAAGCGGGTTGCAATGAGACTCTTTAAATGCTCGTTAATCTCGTAACTTGTAAAATTGGCATCGGTACCAACTACGTCTACTATAAATTTCCCAGCATCGGAAATTCTAAAACTATAGGTTCCAAATGCCCGAATTTCTACCAAACCAAAACGGTCGTCGCTTAAAGTAATTGGGTTCTTGGTTCCCCATTTCTCGTCTGTAAATAAACGGGTGTTCACAAAATATACTTCCGCCTTAAATGGCGAGTTGAAACCGTACTTCCAACCTTTTAAGGTAGCCAAAATTGGTAAGTTCTGGGTGTTTAGAGTATAGGTTCCTGGTGTAAACACATCGGCCAATTGCCCTTCGTTTATAAACACTGCGGTTTGCCCTTCTCTAACTATAAGTTGTGCGCCATTTTTAATTTCGTTCTGATACCGCTCAAATCGATGTACAATGGTATCGTTGGTGTCGTCTAGCCATTCTACTATATCGATAAATTCGTGTGATAATTTTTTCTTTATTTCATCAAATATTCCCATATTATTAGGTCTTTTTTTAATTGAATGTTCAAGTTATAAAACATATTTATTAATTGGTAGTGAATGCGCATTTTTTGTTACAACTTTTTGGTTTTTAAGCAAAACTATACCAATTTGTCTACATTATTTTTAAAAACCCATAAAAACACCCAATAGTTTGCACTAATCACAAATATTTAAAGTATTTTAAGCCACATCAACTATAACCTCAATAAATAATTATGGATTTTACAAACCCCCTTGTTTATGGTGTTCCCTGTTTTTTAGGGCTCATCCTAGTAGAATTAACATATAGCAAAAACAGTAAAAAGAAAGATTTATACCAGTGGAAAGATTTGGGCGCTAGTCTATTTATGGGTGTCGGATCTGCCTTGCTTGCACCATTAATAAAAACAATATCGGCCATTGTTATCTTCAATTTTGTGTACGAACTATGCAATCCTATTGTAGATGGTGTACGCACCAATATTATGGGCTGGGAGTCTTTTGGATATGCCTGGTATGTATGGCTAGCTTGTCAGTTTTTAGACGACTTTACCTATTATTGGTTTCACCGACAAAACCATGTGATTCGCTTTTTGTGGGCAGCACATATTGTGCATCATTCCTCCGACCACTTCAATTTGGGAACAGCTGTACGCAATGGTTGGTTTACTATTTTATACAAACCTCTGTTTTATATGTGGATTGTTGCTATAGGTTTTCCACCTCCAATGGTAGTGGTTTGTCTTGGAATAGAAGCACTCTGGCAATTTCAGCTGCATACTGTTTACATTCCAAAACTTGGGTTTTTAGACAAAATACTCAATACCCACACCATGCATCAGGTACACCACGCCAAAAACATTGCCTATATGGACAAAAACCATGGTGGTTTTCTCAATATCTTCGATAGAATGTTTGGTACCTGGAAAGAACTGGACGAAAATATCGATATCGCCTATGGCGTTACCACCCCACCAAATTCCTACAACCCTTGGAATATTCTTATGCACGAATACCAAAACATTTGGGCAGATACTAAAAAGTCTAAAAATTGGCTCCATAAGTTTATGTATGTTTTTGGACCTCCTGGCTGGAGCCACGACGGCAGCACGCTTACCGTAAAACAAATGCAAAAACAACTAGAAAAAACAGGAGTAAACCCTATAAAATCGTCAAAAGTAGCCTAAATCATCTTTAGAAATCAGTCTTTTTTGTCCGCAATTCCCAAAGGCTACCCACTATATCGGAGCTTTCGCAATACGCGCAAGGCTTCCTTGAGGGCGATATACACCTGAGGAAATTGCATTTTTATAACAGATCGATGCGCTTCCAACTGCTGTATGGCGTCTTCAAAACCATTGAGGTAACAGATCAACAAAGAAGCAGGCAACAGCTTCATCTGTTCTTGCTCTCCTGCCTGCAAAGGAATCCCTTTTTGTATCTTACCCAACAGGCTGTTATTGGCATTGTAGATATGAAACAACTGCTTTTTCTCAAATTGCGGAGGCTCAAACAAGAGCTTGCTTTGGATCTGATAACTACCATTTTCCGAAAATTCAATCTGCACCTCCTCCAACGGATAGTACTTTTGTCGCTTCCCCAATCCAAGCTGTACATACTCTGTGATTTTGAATAGGTTTTGGTCATATTCGATGCGTACCTCATCCAAAGCCGAATAAAAAAGCTGCACCTGCTCATTGATCAACTCTATATCTACTCTAGAATAGTAAGTTTGCTGCTTCACTACTTTTCGAATGCCTGCCCAGCACACCACAAACTGCTCTTTAAATACCTTGTAGTAGGATTCCAAATCTTTGTGTCGGTTGTTGAGAAAATCGATTACACCATCCAAAGTGTATTCGATATTGTTTTTGGCATTCTGCTCTATCCTTGCAACCAGCTCCGAATTGTAATCCAGCAAGTCTACATCCACACTGCGGGGCTTGCTCGTACTTCCCTCCCGAAAAAACACCATCCCTCCATAGTATTTCCATACATTTTTGCGTAAAGAACACAGTTCCCCCAAAGAGCGAATGCTTACCAAACCCACTACTTTTCCCTTGGGTAAATCGGGAAACCTAATGTTTTCGTAAGCTACCAAAGGAGGATTGGTTAAATAGGCATTGATTAAATTCTGAATTTTACTATCGTCAAAAAAATCTACACCTACTATTTGATTGTCGTTATCTTCAACCCCAATAACAATGTAAGAGCTGTTGTTTGGGTTAGAATTGGACAAAGCACATACATGCTTCAAAAATTTTGCTTTGCCTTCTTGCACACTTATATTGAGATGCCGCTTTTTGTCATAAAAACTGTTCTCGTCATTATGTGCTAGCAAATTTTTTATCAACAAGCGTTTGTTTATCATCTTATAAATCTAGTGCATTTTTATGAAAACCAGATAGATTAACGTCAGTTCTATATAAATTATCTTCACAGAAGCATTATAAATAGTGAAATTTGGATTGAAAAGGCGCAGCTTAAAACACAATACCATTTCTAGCTCAAAATTACCCCAATAAATAGCCCTTCAAAGCCACGCCTAGCCTAAGAAAATCAAAATAAACTGTGTGCGTAAGTTATATCGAACTCACGTTAGATTATATCATTTTTAAGGTTTTCTTAAAACAAATGACACCTATTTCTTTTTCCTGTGATGCATGTTTTATTAAATGGCAACTACTGCTTTTCCTCCCTACAGCACACAAAAAAACCGTTTAGCGTATAAACACTGAACGGTTTTCTTGTGTAATAAGGTTGCGATTTGCCAAAAATTGATGCCAATTTCTAACCCCTTTTAACCGCAATATTTTTAAACAACTATTATTTGCCTTCCGCTTCTTTAGGCTGCGCTTCTCTATCTTGGCAGCAACCAGCTTTTTCGCATTCTTCTTCGCTCATTTTGCACTCCTTCTTCTTAGCAGCACACTCCTCCTTGCGCATCTTGCAATCTGCCATTTTCTTCTTACAGGCTTCCTTATCCATATTGCACGCCATTTCGTCTAGCTTGTTGCCTTTGTGGTCATAGCCAGGTGTGCCGCATTTACAATTCTCTTTTCCACCACATTCGCACTCGCCTTCTGGACATTGACACATCTCTTCCTGATCTCCATCCTCTGCCTTGGTTTCTCCTTTTGCCGCCAAATCCATCTTACATACCGGACAACTGCCAATTGCATCATAGATTTTCCCTTTTTCACAGTCCATAGGACACTGATACTTTGTTGCAGTTACTTCTGTCTGCTCCTTTTTTGCGTCTTTTTTCTCCGTTTTGCAGGATGCCATAGTAGCGAATGCCATACATCCTAGAAGAAAAAACTGTAGCCATTGCTTCTTCATATTTTTAGTTTGATTAGTGTTAAAACGCAAAATTACATCATTTATTGAGTTTAGGATATGGGTGCGTGCTACTTTCTATAGCAATATTTATTTAAACTCTATAAGAACAAAAACCCTCGTTTTCTATAACGCTCAGGCGAAAGTAGCACCGCGCTTTCACCAGTCGCTTTTTTTGTGGACCGCTACCGCTATCCACAAAAAAGAGCTCCAACAATGGCTCTATCGCTCGCACAGTACGTCTCTAGTTTTCGCCTTTTTTGAGTATGGTACTGCTCGCTTGGGCGGTAGGATATACCACCAAATCGGCTATATTTATATGATAAGGCCTACTCACTACAAAGGCTATAATATCCGCTATATCTTCCGATTGTAAAGCCTTATATCCTTGGTAGACTGTATTTGCTCTTTCCACATCGCCTTTAAATCGCACCTCGCTAAACTCCGTTTCTACCAATCCCGGATGTATCCCACCAACTCGTATACCGTAGGCATTCAAATCTATTCGCATTCCCTTAGTGATGGCATCTACCGCATGTTTGCTGGCACAATACACATTGCCATTGGGATACACTTCTTTTCCCGCTATAGACCCAATATTGATGATATGTCCTGCTTTCTTTTCTACCATAGATGGAATAATTGCTTTAGATACATACAACAAACCTTTTACATTGATATCCATCATAGCATCCCAATCCTCCAAACTTCCTGTGTTTATTGGATCCAAACCATGTGCATTGCCTGCATTGTTCACCAACAAATCAATATCAGAAAATGGGACTGGCAAACTAGCAATAGCGTCTTCTACTGCTTTTTTATCGCGAACATCAAATGTTAATATAGCACAATTCTCTCCTCCCCCAAATGCAGATTGCAAGTCTTGCAAGCGCTTAGTTCTGCGTCCACAAATTACCAATCTATAACCTTCTTTGTAGAGCCTTTCTGCCGTGGCTTTTCCTATTCCACTTGTTGCCCCGGTTATTAATGCAGTCTTCATATAAATTCGTTTTTCTTGTTGGTCTAAAGGTAAGGTCTTTATTTTTTAAGAACAAAAAGGATTATAGGATAACAACCCAATCATAAAAAAGCCGTTTAAAGACTATGCATCAAACGGCTTTATACTTAAAAACTAACTAAAAAAATACTACATTTTTATGGCATCGTAATCATAAACGAGTACCCCATTTTCCGTTGCCAATAATGGCCCCACAAATGCTTTGAAGGCATCGTGTTGTGCATCAAATTTTCCGGCTTCGGTTATAAATGGTTGCCCTACATAATAATCTCTATCTGCAATAGAATTAAAGCTTACCAAAAAGGCAATTTCATATCCGCGAGATACTCCTTCTTTACTGTTTTGATAGCCGTATTCTATATCTCTGATATAAGTTTCTCCATCTTTTTTGGATTGCTTTAAAGCCATAAACTTAGAAATCACTTCGTCCTTTTGTGCTTTGGTTACACTTTCTTTGTACTTAAACAATACGATGTGTCGAATGGTCTTTGAAGGAGACATAGGTGCGTCTCCGTCATCATCACTGCTGCAAGCTGTTCCCAATATTAAGCCCAACACAGTAAACACCATACCAAGCTTTACAAATATTCTTCTTTTCATTTATCTTTCTTTTTTAAATAAATTTTCTCCAATAATTATATTAGTAAATACTATCAAATATATAATAAATTCCTTACTTTGTTTATGGTTATCCCTTATTTTATTTTATAAATTTACGCACCACAAAGCTAGAACCAAACATGTGTTTTTACCTAATACTCTGTTTTTCTGTTCTTTATATGGTTTTGGAAAACAAAATTTAAACCCTAGTCTTAGAGGTTTTTTACTGCGTCACTACTTTTTTTTCATGAGTTTTTATAGTGTATTTTCTGTTGCGTCTTGGTCGTTTTCAATCGTTATTCGAAATAAAATTCGCTAATAGCAAATCCAAAACTGTAAACAAAATCTTAAGGAAATCGTGCTTCCCCTTAAAAACATTCTAAAATAGCGGAATTTAGAGATATTTTAACCAATTCTTAACAGCCTAATTTTACAAAAATTTTGAATTTGCATATAAATGTTAAATTAGCGCAACAAATTTCGATTTAAAAACCATGCTTATGGAGGAAACTACTATTGATATTAGTGCAATTAATGAAAAAATAAACAAGGAAAGTGCTTTTATCGATCTGCTTACTGCGGAGATGAACAAGGTCATCATAGGACAGCAGCAAATGATAGAGCGATTGCTCATCGGCTTACTTGGCCAAGGACACATCTTATTGGAAGGGGTTCCTGGTTTGGCAAAAACCCTTGCCATCAACACTTTGTCAAAAGCAGTTCATGGAGACTTTAGCCGTATTCAGTTTACACCCGATCTATTGCCTGCGGATGTTATAGGTACTATGATATACAATATCAAACAAAACGAATTTTCTATCAAAAAGGGACCTATTTTCGCCAATTTTGTCTTGGCAGATGAGATCAACCGTGCACCAGCGAAAGTGCAATCGGCCTTGCTCGAAGCCATGCAAGAAAAACAGGTAACCATCGGAGAAGAAACTTTCAAACTACAACAACCATTTTTGGTAATGGCCACACAAAACCCCGTAGAACAAGAAGGTACTTATCCACTACCAGAGGCGCAAGTAGATCGATTTATGCTCAAAACGGTTATCGACTACCCCAAAATGAATGAAGAACAACATATTGTTCGAGCCAACCTCAAAGGAGGATTCAATCAAGTAAATCCCGTCGTAAGCCTAGAGCAAATCCTCAGAGCACAAGCTGCTGTGAGAGAGGTCTATATGGATGAGAAAATAGAAAAATACATCCTCGACATTATCTTTGCTACACGGTATCCAGAAAAATACAAGCTAGAAGAAATAAAACCACTCATTAGTTTTGGTGCATCTCCTAGGGGTAGCATCAACTTGGCAATGGCTGCAAAATGTTATGCCTTTATCAAAAGAAGAGGCTATGTCATTCCAGAAGATGTACGCGCTGTAGTATATGATGTACTGCGCCATAGAATTGGAATTACCTATGAAGCAGAAGCGGAAAATATTAGCAGCGAAGACCTGATCCAAAAAATCGTAAACGAAATAGAAGTGCCTTAACGAATTGCGGATTGGAGATTTCCGATTTTAGATTGCAGAAAAGATATATGGATAAATTTACTTTAGAAAATAGATTAATAGATTTTTCCGTTGCAATAATAAAAATGAATTACGATATGGCGAATCATTTTGCAGCAAACCACCTCGCATCTCAAATCATTAGATCTTCCACGTCTGCAGCACCAAATTATGGAGAAGCCCATAGTGCAGTTTCTACTAAAGATTTTATTTTCAGAATGGGAATTTGTCTTAAAGAATGAAGAGAGACCCACATCAATTTAAAAATATGAACTAGGTCTGAATTGATACCAAAAAACGATAAAAGAAAACGACGAATTGATTGCCATTTTTGTGAAAAGTATGAAAACATCAAAAGAAAGAAACCAATCTTAAATCAGCAATCATTAATCATAAATCCAAATGGATACTAAAGAATTACTAAAAAAAGTACGCAAAATAGAGATCAAGACCAGAAGGTTGTCCGATCATATCTTCGGAGGAGAATACCACTCTACCTTCAAAGGTCGTGGTATGACTTTTAGTGAAGTTCGTCAGTATCATTATGGAGATGATGTTCGAAATATCGATTGGAATGTAACCGCAAGATATAACGAACCTTATGTAAAAGTATTCGAAGAAGAACGCGAGCTCACCATGCTTTTGGCGGTAGATGTAAGTGGATCGGAAGCTTTTGGCACCATCAAACAATTTAAAAGAGAAATCCTAACCGAAATCTCGGCCACCTTGGCTTTTTCGGCCATGCAAAACAACGATAAGGTTGGATTGCTGTTGTTTTCCGACGAGATTGAATTATTTATCCCTCCCAAAAAAGGCAAATCACATGTGCTGCGCATCATTCGTGAATTGCTAGAGTTTCAACCAAAAAGCAAAAAAACAGATATTGCTTTGGCTCTCAAATACATTTCCAATATGATGAAGAAAAAAGCCATCGTTTTTGTGCTTTCCGATTTTATGGACAAAAACTATGAGCAAACCCTGAAAATTATTGGAAAAAAACACGATGTCACTGGTATACGCGTATATGATCCCAAAGAAGAAAGTATCCCCAATCTGGGATTGGTGCATTTTCTAGATGCCGAAACTGGCAAAACACGTACCATCAATACCAGTTCCAAAAAAGTGCGTACCGCCTATGCGGCGTCCTATTTGGAAAATACCAATTACTTCCAATCCGCTTTTAGCAAAAGTGGCTGTGGCGTGCTAAGTACTAGAGTAGACGAAAGCTATGTGAAAAAACTCTTGGGATATTTTAAACGAAGAGGCTAATGCAGAAAAACAAACAAATATATAGCTACCGATTCTCCAAAAACCTATGGAGCTTCTTGCTTATGGCCGCTCTATGTACGCCATGGTTACAAGCCCAAGAAATCTCTGTGGATATGGATACTACCCATATCCACATCGGCGATCAAATACGATACAAAATTCGCGTAGAAATAGATTCCACAGACGTGGTTGATTTTCCCGAAGGACAGAGTTTTTTGCCTCTAGAAACGGTGGAGATTAGCCCCACAGATACCACCAAAAACAACCAAAGGTATATCCTACAAAGAATCTATGCCCTTACCCAATTCGATTCGGGCTATTATACCCTACCACAACAAAAAATAACCATAAACAACAAAGCATTTTTTACCGATTCGGCACGCATACGTGTGGCTGATGTGGCTGTAGATACTACCAAACAAAAACTCTACGACATCAAACCCATCATAGCGGTAGAAAAAGACCATAGTGGCTGGTGGAGATTGCCCTTGTATATTTTGCTTGCTTTGCTGTTGCTAGGAGCGGTTGTCTATTGGTTTTTTGTACGAAAAAAACCCCTAAGCGAAGAAGAACAAATCGCACAATTGCCCGCATACGACAGGGCTATATTGGCTTTACAGCAACTAGAAAAATCCAAATACCTCATCCAATCCGAATACAAAGCTTATTATTCGCAACTTACCGATATCGTAAGACAGTATTTGGAAGAAGATGCCAAAATCGCAGCCTTGGAAAGCACCACCGATCAGCTCATAGATCGGATAAACTTACTCAACGATAGTGGCGAGCTAAAACTCGATGCGCAAACCATAAATGAGTTTCAACAAATATTGCAAACTGCCGATTTGGTGAAATTTGCCCGTTCAAAACCCGAAAACAAATTGGCCGAATCGCATCGCAGTAGCATCGAACAAATCGTTACCAAAACCAAAGAGGCCTTGCCCGAACCGACAGAAGAAGAACTGCAAGCCAATCAGGAGTATTTGGCAGAAATGGCCGCAAAAAAAAGCAAAAAAAGAATGCAATACAGCCTTATAGGAGGCATCGGCTTATTGGTATTGGCCTTTGGGGTGACCATGGCTATAGTAGGCCCCCAAAAAACCATAGATACTGTCTTGCGCAACCCAAGCATGGTTTTGCTCGAAAAAGAATGGGTAAAAAGCGAATACGGATACCCTCCTGTAATCCTCGAAACTCCAGAAGTACTGCAAAGGGAAAAAACCAAAATCCCAACAGCAGAAAAAGCCAATATCACTGCCATACAGCAGTTTGGCTACAACAAGCCTTCGGCTCACTTTAGTGTCTTCATTCGAACGACCAGCTTCAATGGAGAATTTGAAACGGAATTGGAAAAAGCAGTAGAAGCTGCTCTGAAACAAATGGATAAACAAGGTGCCAAAAATCTAATCAGCAAAAATGAGGCATTTGACACCCCTAGTGGCATACAAGGATTAAAAACTTTTGGTAAAGGAGATTTTGATCTCCCCAATGGCGACCAAATTAAAGGAGAATATTTATTATTGCACTTTGGCGGAAAAGGCTTCTTGCAGCAAATCATTATCCGCTGGGAACAAGAAGACATCTACGCCCAGCAAATTGTAGAACGAATAGAAAGTGGGCTAGACGTAAAAACCCAAATATAAAATATGTTTGACCAAATAAAATTTGCAAATCCAGAACTACTGCAGTTGTTTTTCCTACTGCCAATAGCACTTGTTTGGTATTGGTTCAAACACAAAAAACAACATGCAAGCGTAAAAATTTCGAGTATCGAAGGTTTTGACAGCACTTCTATATTGGGCAAACTCCGTCACGGACTATTTGTATTGCGCCTTTTGGCCCTCAGTGTGCTTATTTTGGCCCTAGCCCGACCACAGACAGAAGACATTTCTTCGAGAACCAAAACCACCAAAGGTATCGATATAGTGATGGCTATAGATGTTTCTTCGAGCATGTTGGCAAAAGATCTAAAACCCAATCGCCTACGTGCGCTCAAAAAGGTTGCCTCTAATTTTATAAACGACCGACCAAACGACCGCATTGGCTTGGTAGCATACGCTGGAGAAAGCTATACCAAGACCCCTATCACTAGCGATAAATCTATCGTTTTGCGCTCGTTAAACGAAATCAATTACGGCCAATTAGAAGACGGAACTGCTATCGGCATGGGATTGGCTACAGCGGTAAACCGACTCAAAGACAGCAAAGCCAAAAGCAAAATCATCATTTTGCTTACCGATGGTGTCAACAATTCGGGCTTTATCGAACCCAAAACAGCTTCTGAGCTCGCCACCGAATACGGCATCAAAACCTATACCATAGGTATTGGCACCAATGGAAATGCGCTCTCGCCCATAGCATACAACCCAGATGGTAGTTTTCGCTATGGGTTTAGAAAAGTAGAAATAGACGAAAAACTCCTGCAATCTATCGCCAAAGATACCGGAGGAAAATATTTTAGAGCTACCAACAATGAAAAATTGGAAGCTATATATGAAGAAATTAATCAGTTGGAAACAACAGAAATAGAAGAATTTAAATACCACAAATACGAAGAAAAATTTAGACCCCTCGCACTCCTTGCTTTGGGCTTACTTTTGTTGGAGTGGATATTGTCGCATACCTTATTTAAAAGCTTTGTTTAGACCATGCAGTTAGAAGAAAAAATATATTTCTATTTGTTTATTGCCATCCCAGTAATGGTGGTGCTACATGTGCTGGTGCGTATATGGAAAAGAAAGCAACAACAAAAATTTGCAGATACTGCTTTGTTTAAAAAACTCAGTCCAGATACTTCCAAGTTTAAGGGAACCCTCAAGTTTTTACTCCTCCTATTGGGCTTGTCATGTATTATAGTCTCATTGGTAAACCCCAAAGTAGGCACCAAATTGGAAACAGTAAAAAGAGAAGGAGTCGATTTGGTATTTGCTGTAGACGTATCTAAGAGTATGTTGGCAGAAGACATCGCCCCCAACCGTTTGGAAAAGTCCAAACGCTTGGTATCGGAGATTATACAACAATTGGCTAGTGATCGTATCGGCATTATAGCCTACGCAGGACAGGCCTATCCTCAATTACCAATTACCACCGACTATGGTGCTGCTCGTATGTTTTTGCAGGGCATGAATACCAATATGCTGTCCTCTCAAGGTACCGCCTTGGATGAAGCAATAGATCTGGCTACCACTTTTTTCAACGACGAAGAGCAAACCAATAGGGTGCTTCTCATCCTCTCCGATGGAGAAGATCATTCTGATGGTGCAGCACAAGAAATGGTAGAGAAAGCCGTAGAAGAAGGTATCAAAATCTACACCATAGGCGTAGGAACCACCAAAGGTGATCGCATTCCAATAAAACGCCGTGGACTGCTCGATACCTACAAAAAAGATCCACAAGGAAATGTAGTCATTACCAAGCTCAACCCAGAAATATTGGAAGAAATAGCCAAAGATGGTAATGGGAAATACATCAACGGACAAAATACAGAAATGGCAGTGGAAACTTTTAAAGAAGAACTTGCCAAAATGGATAAAAAAGAATTTGAAGCCAAGCAATTTGCCGAATTCAAAGACCAATTTCAATGGTTTATAGCCGCTGCCTTATTCATTTTACTCCTAGATATTTTTGTCTTGGACAGAAAAACGATCTGGCTTCGAAAACTCAATTTGTTTAACGAAAAAGCAAGCAAATGAAAAAAATAGTATATCTGATGTGTCTGACGCTAGGATTTTCGTGGGCACAAGAAACCGACAAGCAAGAAAAAACCAATCTGCAAGACTCCAACAACCTTACTTACGAAGGCAACCAGCATTATACCACCAAAGAAAATGTGCAAGCAGAAGCCAAATACCGCCAAGCTATCTCCAAAAACAATAAAAACACAGTAGCAAGATACAATTTGGGCACCCAATATTACAAAGGTAGCAACTTTGACGAAGCCTTGCTGCGTTTTAAGCAAACTGCAGAAATTGCAGAAAACAAAAGCGAAAAACACCAAGCCTATCACAATCTCGGCAATGTGTTTATGCAAAACAAAAAATACCAAGAGGCTGTAACTTCTTACAAACAAGCATTGCGCAACAATCCCAAAGACGACGAAACACGTTACAATTTGGCCCTTGCCAAAGAAATGCTCAAAAAACAAGAGGACAAAAACCCCAAAGACAAAAACAACAAAAAAGACAAGAAAGAAAAAGACAACGATAAAGACAAAGAAAAGAAAGACGACAAAAAAGAAGGCGACCAAGACAAAAAAGACAAAGAGGGCGATCAGGAAAAAAACAAAGGCGACCAGGATAAAGAAGGCAAAAACGACAAAAAGCCCGAAGAAGATAAAAAAGAGAAGAAGGATAACAAAGGAAAAAACGATCAGCAAGACAAAAAACAGCAACAGCAACAGCAACAGCAACCAAAGAAAAATAAATTGTCCCCCCAACAAATTCAAAATTTGCTGCAAGCCATGAAAAATGAAGAAAAGAAGGTGCAGGAAAAAATGAATGCAAAAAAAGTTAAAGGAGTGAGGCGAAAAAATCAAAAAGACTGGTAATATGTTTCAGGCAAAAAGCATTTGGATACTATTTTTATTGGGCATTTCTATGGCGTATGCACAGGATGTGCAGTTTGAGGTAAAAATCAGTAAAGAAAAAATTGGCCTCAACGAACGCCTGCGTGTGATATTTGAAATGAACAAAGATGGCGACAATTTTGATCCGCCCGATTTTGCCAATTTTCAGGTTGTCATGGGACCTATTCACAATATTAGCCAAAGTTGGGTAAATGGCAAGTTCAAATATTCCAAAGCATATACCTATATCGTTTCTCCAGTAAAAAAAGGAAAACTCCGTATCGGACAAGCGAGCATCACCATAGATGGCACACTGTACAAAACATCTCCCAAAACGGTAGAAGTAACTGCTGCAGTATCCAATCCGAGTATCAACAAAACTGCGGATAATGTTGCAGACGAAAACATACATTTGGTAGCCGAGCTTTCCAAATCCAAACCCTTCCTCAATGAAGGCATCAGTATCGTTTACAAATTATATGTGAGTCCCAATGTAAGTGTTAGCAATTACGAATGGGCCGAAAGCCCCAAATACAACAACTTTTGGAGTCAGGACATCCCCATCACCAAAATTGTTGCCAAAACAGGCACCTACAAAGGCGAACAATACCGCTATGTCGTTCTCAAAAGAGTGGTCTTATATCCTCAAAAAACAGGTAAACTCGAAATCGAGCCCCTTTTACTCAATGTAAGTGTAGATGTTCCTACCAACAGAAGAGACTTTTTTGGTTCTCGTATCTATACCCAGGTCATCAAAAAAGTAGCCGCAGGCAATTTGATTATTCATTCCAAACCTTTACCTACGGAAGGACGTCCTGCCAATTTCTCAGGAGCAGTCGGCCAATTCGATTTCGAAGTAACGGCAAGCAAATCCGCCCTCAATGCTGGAGAATCTTTACAGGCCAAAGTAATCGTAAGTGGCAAAGGAAACCTCAAACTATTAGATATTCCTAAATTGCAGTTACCAGCTGCTTTGGAAGTATATGATCCGGAGGTAGAACAAAAAGTAGCTACTACCCTTTCTGGAATGCAAGGAAAGGTACTCCACAATTACACCGTAGTACCAGCCTACCAAGGAATATACCCCATACCAAAAATAAATTTCAATTATTTTGACCCCAAAAGTGCAAGTTACAAATCTATAGCGTCCGAGGAATTAATCGTCGATGTAATAGAAGGACCGACCAACAATACCCAAAACACCAACACCAATACTGTCAACAAACAAGTAGTTGTAGCCAACAACAACACCTTTTTGTTTAACAAAACATCGAGCCACTGGCTCCCTGTACAACAAAACTACTTCTTTGGTAGCAAGGCTTATTATTTGTGGTTGCTCCTTCCCTTATTGGCAATACCTATTGCATGGATAGTAGATCGAAAACAAAAGAAAATAGCCGCCGATGTCACTGGAAACAAAGTGCGAAAAGCCAATCGATTGGCCAAAAAATATTTGTCCGCTGCCAAAAAAGCTCTCGATAAAGAAGATGCATTTTATATCGCTCTGGAAAAAGCCTTACACAACTACCTCAAAGCAAAATTGCATATAGAAACCTCGGACTTTTCTAAAGACAAGATCCAACAGCTACTCGAAGACAAAGGAGTATCCTCCGATGGCGTTGTACAGTTTTTGGGACTATTAAAAAACTGCGAACTGGCACGATATACCCCAGCCACAAGTAGTGCCATGCAATCCGACTACAACCAAGCTGTAGAAGTAATCGCCATCATAGACAAACATTTGTAACCCGAAAAAGATGAAAAATTTATTTGTTTTACTATTTACCTTCGGAAGCTTGATGTTAAGTGCACAAGACAAAGACCAACTGTTTGCAGAGGCCAACAAGGCGTATAACGATGGTAACTACCAACAAGCCATAACAACATACGAGCAAATATTACAAGGCAACCAACAATCTGCTGCGGTCTACTTCAATCTGGCAAATGCCCACTACAAAAGTAGCCATATTGCACCCAGTATTTTTTATTACGAAAAAGCACTCTTGCTCACACCCAACGACACAGACATACAAAACAACCTTAGTTTTGCGCAAAACATGACTATAGACGCCATAGAACAACTTCCTACCAATGAATTGTCTCGGGCAAAAAACCGCTGGCTGTCTTTTTTTAGTATAGACCAATGGGCATATATCAGCATCACAGCAACCATACTATTCGTTTTGTTGTTTTTGCTTTACTACAGATCCACTCTCCCAACACAAAAAAGAATTGCCTTTATTAGCAGCTTGGCAATAATCAGTATCGGGATCCTTGCAGTGAGCATGTCCTTTATTTTGGAAAGCAAAGAAAGAGAAAATCGTCCAGCAATATTGTTTAAAAATGAAGTAAGTGTCCAAAGCGAACCCAATTTGAGAAGTGAAAGTGCTTTTCGCTTGCATGAAGGTACAAAATTTTATATTTTAGACCAGTTCGATATTTGGAAAAAAATCCAACTCGACAATGGACAAACCGGTTGGGTTTTAGCCGAAGACTTGAGAGAAATAAAAACGGAATTGTATTTACAAACTCCTTAAAATGAAAGGGAAACAAAAAATTGGTGTCTACCTAGTTTATATTGCATTATGCGGTCTGTCGTTTCATGCATTAGACACTATTTCCAACACTTTCAAAATCTTTTCCGAACAGGAAGTTGCCTTGATTGGCGAACTTGGCTGCGAAAACGAACCCAATGAGGACGAAAAAGAAAAGGAAGACAAATACAAACTTCACAATATCGTTACGCTTGTTTCCCTGCATCAAGATACTGAGGAAACACGATTATACAACTCCCTCGATTATCGCAATTCGCACTGCGTGGAATTACATACCCCACCACCAGAAATAGCATAACACTCTATTCTATAATTATTTAAAAAATCACTGTCCATCATTTGGACAAAAACACGATACTGGTATTCCATACCGTATCTAAAAACCAAAACACTCATGAAAAATTTATTTTCAAACATCAAAGGAGATGCCTTTGGAGGAATTACGGCTGGAATTGTAGCTTTGCCCCTAGCCTTGGCATTCGGGGTCTCCTCTGGATTAGGTCCTACTGCTGGTTTATACGGAGCTATATTTATTAGTTTCTTTGCTGCTTTGTTTGGAGGAACCAATACACAAATCTCTGGACCAACTGCACCAATGACTGCGGTAAGTATGGTGGTAATAGCACAAATTTTAGCCGTAAACGAAGGGGATATAGAAAAAGCATTGCCCGCTATTTTGATGGTATTTATGCTTGCAGGTATCATTCAGATTTTACTTGGAGTTCTCAAACTCGGCAAATACATCAAATACATTCCATATCCTGTAGTATCTGGGTTTATGACTGCTATTGGAGTGATTATCTTGGTTACGCAAATACTTCCAAGTATTGGGTATTATCCAAAAGAAGATGCGGAATATGTAAAACAATTTGTACCCCAAGCACAAGAAGTAATTCTAGAAAACATTTTAAAAGATGAAGCACGTGAAAAGCTTCTTGTATTAGATGATTTTAAAGAAACCATTGCCAGAGGAGAAAAAGTAACAAAGGAAGATATCGATAAAGAAGCAAGAACTTTAGCTGGCAACAATGCTTCTGGTGTAATAGGTACATTCAAAGTAATTGGCAGAGGATTACAAAACATCAATTGGCTAGAATTGGGATTGGCTCTAGCCACTATTATTATCATTTATGGCTTTAAACGCATCACAACAGCCATTCCAAGCACCTTGGTAAGTTTGGTAGTTGTTTCTGGTATAGCCTATGGCCTTGACTGGGACTATCGCCCAATACAAGAAATACCTAGCGGTATCCCCATGCCCAAAATGGAAATTTTCACTGGCTTTAGTATCGCTAGCATTACTCCTTACATATTTACGGCACTTACTCTGGCGCTATTAGGAGCAATTGACTCTTTGTTGACCTCGGTAGTGGCTGATAATATGACCAAGACCCACCACAAACCCAATAAAGAATTGGTAGGACAAGGTATTGGTAATACTATAGGTGCCTTATTTGGTGGTATTCCTGGTGCAGGAGCAACTATTCGTACGGTAGTGAATATTAAAAGTGGAGGTAAAACCAAACTATCTGGTATGATTGCTGGTATTATGCTATTAATTATTCTGTTGGCATTGGGACCTGTAGCATCAAAAATTCCGGCAGCTGTATTAGCTGGTATTTTAATTACTGTGGGTATAGGCGTAATGGATTATAAAGGATTAAAAGCTATCCCAAAGCTTCCAAAAGACATGAAATTAGGCCCAATAAAATTGAGCTCAGAGGTTGTAATAATGCTTATTGTATTGGTATTATCTTCTGTTTGGAATTTGGTTTACGCAGTAGGTATTGGATTGGTAATTGCTAGTTTGATGTTTATGAAAAAGATTGGGGATCTCACTGCACAACAATCGGATGTATTGACCTTAACCGAAGAATCTGCTTGGGCAGACGAAGCCAGTTTCCCCAAGGAGTTTAAAGAAGAAGTATTCATTAAACACATCAAAGGTCCTTTATTCTTTGGTTCTACTTCTGAAATACAAATGATGTCTAAACAAATACCCGAAACCGCCCATTATGTGGTTATGCGAATGGATCGTATGCAGTATATAGACCAATCTGGCTTGTATGTGTTAGAGGATATTTTGGTAGATCTAAGACAACAAGACATTCATATTTTATTGGTAGATATGCAAGCACAACCCAAGTATATGATGGAAACCATTGATATTATTCCAGATTTGATTGCAGAAGAAGAATTGTTCCCAGACTTTGCCAGTTGCCTAGCTTGGATAAAAGAAAATGTAGATCCAAACCAATACTAATTTTTAAAAAAATATATTATGAGTATTAGAAACAATGTAATAAACGCCGACAGTCAGGCGGCTTTGACTCCAGATAGTGTATTGGAGCAAATGATGGCTGGAAACCAACGTTACACCAATAACGAAAACACAGCTGTAGACAACAAGAGCTTAATGTCGCAGACTACAGGAGGACAATGGCCACAAGCTATTGTGCTCTCCTGTATAGATTCTCGTGTACCTGTAGAACAGGTATTTGACCAGAGCATTGGAGATGTTTTTGTGTCTCGTGTTGCAGGAAATTTCGAAAACACAGATATTCTAGGAAGTATGGAATACGCTTGTAAGGTTGCTGGTAGTAAGCTATTAATGGTGCTAGGACACGAAGCTTGTGGTGCTGTAAAAGCAGCTTGTGATGGTGTAGAGCTTGGAAACATCACCAGCATGCTGGCAAACATAACTCCTGCTGTGGAAAAGTCTAAAGCAGAAGTTGGCGGAAACTACGATTCTGGCAATACTGAATTTGTAAACCAAACCATTAAAAACAATGTAAATCTTACTATGGAACGTATCCGTGAAAAATCTCCTATTCTCAAAGAAATGGAAGCCAACGGAGAAATCAAAATAGTAGGAGCCGTTTATGCATTGAGCGATGGAAAAGTTAGCTTGATCTAACAAAAAGATTTTTCAAAAACAAAGACCGGCTAAATGTTTTAGGCGGCCTTTGTTTTTTTAGAAATCTATCTGCAATTGTGCCATCGTATTTACTTGCTGGGTGTGGTTGTTTTCTCTATTGTTTAGATTCGAAACACTTATTCCAATCAAACGAACGGAGTTCTTTAAACCTTCCTGAAACAATAGTTCCTTGGCTGTATCTAAAAGTATTTCTTTGGACTTTACAAAATAGGACAAGCTAGTAGCACGTGTTTGTTGTTCAAAATCGCTATACTTGAGCTTTAGTGTAATGGTTTTGCCTGCCAAATTGGATTGTTGCAACCTCCTCTCCAATATAGCTGCTATTTGCTCCAATCGCTCTATCAAATAGATTTCGGAACTAATATTTTCTCTAAAAGTTCGCTCTGCACCCACAGATTTGCTCCGCCTATTTGGCTCTACGGCACTGGGATGTATCCCTCTAACCGCATCGTAAAAATACAAGCCAGATTTTCCGAAGTGCGTTTCCAAAAATGACCTGCTTTTGGATTTTAAATCATTTCCTGTAAAAATACCCATGCCGTACATCTTATCCCTAGTCACCTTACCAACCCCATAAAACTTACGAATATCCAAGTTCTCCAAAAAGCCAAGTACTTCCTCCGGAGCAATGGT
Organism: Flavobacteriaceae bacterium; assembly: GCA_025800395.1. Lineage (GTDB taxonomy): Bacteria > Bacteroidota > Bacteroidia > Flavobacteriales > Flavobacteriaceae > JAOXRU01. Next base: position 45,858 of record JAOXRU010000576.1, on the reverse strand, counting down.
TTTTTGACCGTTGGGTTTGTTGTAATCACTAGCAATTTTGGCCACAAATTTGTTTATCGATATCCCAGCAGAAGCGGTCAATTGCAATTCCTCCCAAATGCGATTCCTAATTTCTTTTGCTATACGAGTTGCCGAGGACTGCCCTACCAAATTGTGGGTAACATCCAAATAGGCTTCATCCAAGGCCAATGGTTCCACCAATGGCGTGTATTCATAAAATATCTTGCGTATTGCCTGAGACACCTCCCGATATCGCTCGAACCGCGGTGACACAAATAGTAGATGCTGACATCGCTTTTTGGCCAATGCAGCAGTCATGGCAGAACGAACGCCATACTTACGTGCTTCGTAACTTGCAGCAGAAATCACCCCTCTTTTTTCTCCACTGCCTACCACCAATGGCTTTCCTCTATACTCCGGAAAATCGAGCTGTTCCACCGAGGCATAAAAAGCATCCATATCAATATGTATGATCTTGCGTACTTCCACTATATAATACCATTTAACTCTTATAATTACTGTAATTAACAGCCCTTTCTTCCTTCTATTTTTGAATCAAAAGAAACCGTAGCTAAGACTAGTTTTCTTATTTACACATAGCTATATCAACATAAAATAACGGCTATCTTTTGCCTAAAAAATTAAATTATTTGTCAAAATTTTCAACCTAACTAAGGTGATGCTTCAATATTTTGTCTCGAACTTAGGCTTTTTAAATCTACTATGTCATTTTATATTCATTGCGCTATAAAGAAAAACAGCATCTATTTCTTTACCAGTAATTTCTAATAATAGCTGGTATAAAATTACAAAATATCACTCTATAATACTGACTTAGCGTATTTAATACCAGGTATAGAATATCATTTATCTATTAATTAATTACATTCGTCGACAGAAAACGACCAACCAAAGAAATAGCAAGTGCAAACATCTAAGTTTTTCTACTTTTACCGAGTAACCCCTTAAAACCCCATAACATGAGCAAATCTGATTTCATAGAACAGGATTTGGCTTTATTTTTTAGTGCTATTGCCTTGGCTACTTCCTTACTTATTTTGAGTTATGAAGTAAGCAAGCAGTTGCTCTAATAAAGCTTGCTTTTTTTAACTAATTTAACAATATGGTGCATATATAGTATCTATCAGTCATCCGTAATTTTTAAAGTTTGTCGTCTATACCATTTACTGTTAGAATTTCTATGTTATGCACCGTATAAATTTCATCGAGTTTTTACGATCAGTTTGCCACCAACTCATTTGAATCTAGTATTTTTATAGCAACGAATTAAGCGTATAACTTAGATGCAGCAAAAAACTGCAATAGTATTGGGTGCAACAGGGCTAACTGGTCGAATTTTAGTAAAAGAATTGCTAAATGATTTGCGCTATCAAACAATCAAAGTTTTTGCTCGCAAACCCTTGGGATATCTGCATCCACAATTAGAAGAATTTGAAGTAGATTTACTTGAACTGCACAAATACAAAGCATTTTTTAAAGCAGACGAAGTCTATTGTTGTATAGGCACTACCAAAGCAAAAACACCCATAAAATCACAATATACTGCCATAGATTTTGGCATACCAGCCCAGGCCGCTAAGCTTTGTAGAGAACAAGCCATACCAACCTTTGTGGTGGTTTCAGCTCTAGGAGCTAACCCCAACAGCAACATCTTTTACAATCGGGTAAAAGGCCTCATGGAATCTGCGGTACAAAACGCCAATATCCCCAATACGTTTATTCTCAGACCTTCTCTAATCGTCGGCAAAAGAGAGGAACATAGAAAAGGGGAAGAAATTGCCATAAAAATTAGCAGCTGGCTTTGGTTTATTTGGAATGGCCCATTAAAAAAATACCGCCCCATATCTGCCCGTAGATTGGCTTATGCAATGTTTCTTCTTCCGAATATGAATTATGATCCTGGGGTGTATAAAAACCAACATCTACTAAAAATATCTAAATTATATGGTGGAAATAGAACGTAAATTCTTGGTCAAAAACCATGCATTTGAAGCCCAAGCCTACGACAAAAAACGTATCGTACAAGGCTTTTTAAACACCGATAAAAAACGGGTAGTTCGGGTGCGCATCATAGGAGATAGGGCTTTTATCACAGTTAAGGGCCCTTCCAATTCCAGTGGTACCAGCCGTTTTGAGTGGGAAAAAGAAATTGCAGTAGAAGATGCCCAAAACTTACTGAAGCTCTGTTTGCCTTATCCGATTTATAAAACCCGATATTTTGTAAAAAAAGGAAAACACCTATTCGAAGTCGATTGTTTTGAAAATGAAAATGCAGGCTTAATTGTTGCCGAAATAGAGTTAGAAACAGAAAATAGCGCATTTGAAAAACCCGACTGGCTCGGAAAAGAGGTTACCGGTGATGTGCGCTACTACAATAGCATGCTAAGCAACAATCCATATCAAAAATGGTAATACAAAATTTCCTATCCCCTCGCTTGTTTGGCAATTATAGCTTGCCTATTGTCATAAATCACACCAATCTCCAGAACTAGTAAAAAAGCATCTATTTTGCTAAGACACCAAGTTGGTGAACCGCTGGCAGTTGCGTCCTAAACTCTTTTTGTATGCTATTGGGTGCAAATACAAAAGTTTTTTCAAACAATTGGTTCTGGAAGTAATAAGTGACCGCAAATTTATTTTCGAAAGACAACAATTGTGGATTGAGCAACTCCACCTTGGCAGCTTCTTTAGCAGCTACCACACCGATACCGTGCCGCATTATAGAAGTTTTGCGATCGCCATCCTGCCCACTCGATATGATCAGCACCATCTCCAAGGCTTCGTTTTTGTCGTTGAGAACATATATATTCCAATCGTAGCTTTCAAATTCTTCGTTCCAATCGTACATGGCGGCTATATATACTCCACTGCTTTCTGGAATTTGTATGTCTTTTTTCACCTACAATACAGATTTAAATTGCTCTAAGAAGCGCACATTGTTTTCACTCAACAAACGGATATCTGAAATCTGATACAACAACATTGCTATACGATCGATACCCATTCCAAAGGCAAAACCAGAATATTCCACAGGATCGATACCACAGTTTTTGAGCACATTGGGATCTACCATACCACAACCCATGATCTCCAACCATCCAGTACCTTTGGTGATACGATAATCGACCTCGGTTTCTAACCCCCAATACACATCCACCTCTGCACTAGGTTCGGTAAATGGAAAATACGAAGGTCGCAATCGAATCTTAGACGTCCCAAATAATTCGGTTGTAAAAAACTGTAAGGTTTGCTTCAAATCTGCAAAAGAAACATCTTTATCGATATACAAACCTTCCACCTGATGAAAAAAACAATGCGAGCGTGCCGAAATGGCCTCGTTTCTATATACCCTTCCTGGTGAAATTGTACGTATAGGAGGCTGGTTGTTTTCCATATAACGCACTTGTACCGAAGAGGTGTGGGTACGCAACAATATATCTGGGTTGGTTTGCACAAAAAAGGTGTCCTGCATGTCTCTTGCCGGATGGTATTCTGGCAAATTCAATGCGGTGAAATTGTGCCAATCATCTTCTATCTCTGGACCTTCGGACACATTAAAACCAATTCGAGAAAAGATATCTACGATCTGGTTTTTCACAGCCGAAATAGGATGTCTTGCACCCATAGGCAAGGGAATACCAGGGCGGCTCAGATCGCCGTACACGCCAGCTTCTTCTGCACTGGCCTCTAATGCCTCCTTCAAACTATTTACCTTGTTTAAAGCAGCCTCCTTCATGGCGTTTACCGTTTGTCCAAATTCCTTCTTCTGCTCGTTGGGAACCTCTTTAAAAGACTTAAAAAAGGTATTGAATAACCCTTTTTTGCCCAAATACTGGATACGGAAAGCTTCTATTTCTTCTAGGGTGCTAGCTTCAAATTTTTCTATTTCGTCTATATGTTCCTTTATCTTCTCAATCATAGTCTGGCTTTTGGAAGGGCAAATTTAACTATTTCTTCCCTTATTGGAGGTATGCTTTTTTTAAAAAATACTGAACCAAAGCTTCTTTCATCAAAATGCTCTGCTCCCCCGGCTTCAAATTGGGGAGTGGTGCTTCAGAAACAAAATGAGGCCATCCGTCATCGTCTATAAAATCAAAACGATAATAACCATAGGGTTCCAGCAAAGTGCAAATCGCTATATGCATCAAATTTAGTTTCTCGTCTTTTTTGAACCTGCGATGCAGCTGTCCCAATTCTTGGATGCCCACCAAATAAATCATAGCATCCAAGTCGAGGATTTCTCCATCTCCAAACTGCGTGGAGAGCTTCTTTTCTAACTGCTCCCAATAGGTTTTTAATTGTGTATCTCCTACCATGAAACAAAAATACAGTTTTTTGCGGACAGAAGATATCGTCTTATTTCTTGGGGCTATAATGCTTTCCTCATCGAACAATACACTTCAATTCTCTATCCTAAAGCACTGGTTTTAGCATTACGAAAAAAAAATAAAACCAACGTCGGGATAAGAGGTATTGGTAGTTTCTTTGAAACGGATCCTATTTTACATAAAAAAATATCCTCTCCTATGCTGGCATTATATTCCCAAAACACCTCAGTTGCTGCTTCTATTTATATCCTTTGGCGTCTTCTTATTTATCTTCGCCTAGTAGCTTTTCCTTATATTTGTGAAAACATCAAACTATGAACGTAATTGACATCATACTTGGCATTTTTCTCATTGTTGGCCTAGTTGGCGGTTACCGAAAAGGCCTACTTATAGAGGTTGCATCCCTTATTGCTTTGATTGCTGGGATATATGGTGCCATTCACTTTTCTTATATCGCAGGGGATCATTTAAAAACCAAACTGGATTGGAGCGAAAACTATATAAACCTCGTCGCCTTTGTGGCTACCTTTGCCATGATATTGTTGGCGGTTTCTTTTCTTGGAAAAATCCTAACCAAAATAGTGGATATGGCGGCATTGGGAACGCTCAACCGTATAGCTGGAGCAGCGTTTGGGGCACTAAAAATAGGCGTTATATTGGGAGCGGTACTGATCTTTTTCCATAAAACAAACAACAAAATTGGCTTCGTATCAGAAGACCGAATTGAAACCTCTATCCTCTACAAACCTGTAAAAGACTTAGGCGGAATGGTCTTTGATTATGTTTTAGACCGTACAGAAGATACCGACATTAAAATTGGCGACTTTTCCAATAAGGAAGCAGCAGAACAAACTAGCAGAAATCATAGATAAAAACATTAGCAATTATCTATGATTTCATCCTATTCTTTGATTTAAAAACTACAAGTCTCTATCTGTGTTACTCGTAGCGTATTTACCATTCCTTTTTCTTTAATAGGCATGGCTGCTAAGCTAATAAGCATATCTCCTGGCTCTAAAAAGCCTTGTTTACAGGCTATGCGATTGACATCTTCTATGGTTTCGTCTGTAGATACAAAGCGATCGTAAGAAAATGCGATCACTCCCCAAAGCAGATTGAGTCGTGCCAAAATATTTTTGTTGGAGGTAAACACCAAAATATATGCATTGGGTCGCCATGCAGATATCTGAAAAGCAGTATACCCACTATTGGTAAGTGTAGAAATAGCTTTGGCATCGATTTCGTCTGCCATTTTAGCGGCATGATAACAGATGGATTTGGTAATATATCGATTGGTTCGAATATGCGGAGGTGTTTTTGGCACTTCTATCAAAGAGGAATCCTCTACACGTTGAATAATATCCGACATTTTTTCTATGACTTGCACAGGATATCTGCCTACAGAAGTCTCCCCAGAAAGCATCAGCGCATCTGCTCCGTCCATTACTGAGTTTGCCACGTCGTTTACTTCGGCACGAGTTGGCGTAAGACTACTTATCATGGTTTCCATCATTTGCGTAGCAATAATCACAGGAATTCTAGCCTTTTTGGCACGCAATACCAATTGCTTTTGCAACAAAGGCACCTCTTCTGCTGGCATTTCTACCCCTAGATCTCCACGTGCCACCATCAATCCATCACAACTACGCACTATTTCGTCTATGTTTTGAATCGCTTCTGGCTTTTCAATTTTAGCAATAATTGGAATTTTATGATCCGAATATCGATCGATCAGCTTTTGTAAATCTTTCAAATCGCTACTATGACGTACAAAGGACAAGGCTATCCAGTCGACCTCTTGCTCTATAGCAAACTTAGCGTCTTTTACATCCTTTGGTGTAAGTGCCGGTAGAGATATATTGGTGTTTGGTAGGTTTACTCCTTTTTTAGATTTTAAAGGCCCTCCTTGTATAACTTTGGTTCTTACCTTTTTCTTACGATCGCTTTCGATTACTTCAAACATTAGTTTTCCATCATCCAAAAGGATGTGCTCCCCTACTTTAACATCCTTAGGGAAGTTGTCGTAATTCATATACACCCTGTCTTTGGTGCCATTAAAAGGTTCACCAGTTTCAAAAGTAATCTCCTCTCCTACTTGCATTACCACTTCTTCTGCCATTACACCTACTCGAAGTTTTGGCCCTTGTAAATCCGCCAATATAGCAATATGGTATTCCATTTCTATACTCAATTCTCGTATCAGCGCAATACGCTCTTTTACATCTTCGTAGGAAGCATGTGAAAAATTGATTCGAAAGACATTTACACCAGCATAAATCATTTTTTGAATAATCTCTCTGCTAGAGGTTGCTGGTCCTAGGGTTGCTACAATTTTTGTTTTCTTTGTTCTAAACATACTAAAACATTAAATGATTTGTTGTTTTTAGTTCCTCTGTATCTATGCGATACATTGCTACTACATCGGATACATTTTGGATCGCCTTTATCATCCCTTCCACATCGGACAACTCCTGACTATCCACCATCAGCAAATAGTCTGCCTGTTTGTGTTCGGGTACCATAAAATACCACAAGGTTTGGATTTGAGAAGCAAACAAATCGCTACCAATGGAAGTCTTTTCCACTAATAGCTTATTTGGAAAAAGCGTCCAATTGCATTGTTGTTTCTTGTCGAAAAAATCATAAATGGGCACAGATCCATGTGGTTTCCATTCCCCATCCTTATTTCTTCTTTTCAACAACAAATCTGTTACCGCATTGATCTTAAATGCTATAGAAAAGGACTCGATAGTAGTACGAATCCCAAACAGCAAATATGGATCTTCCAAAAAATCTCCTTCAAGATTCCAGACTGTCATGGTATATTCCTTTTTTTGCACAAATCCTCGATCAAAGATAAAGCTGTACATTGGCACATTGCTCTATCTCCAAAAAATGATTTTTCCGAATAATTTAGCAAGCGATAAAGATAGCCTTTCCCAAGCAATTTCCCTACTAAAGACTCACAGATAATTAAAATTTAAGATTGTGTTTACTTACATTTGATGCTGCAATGCAAAAAAGGCGCGCTGAGAAGCCTTTTCTTCTGCCTTTTTCTTGGAAGTAGCTCTGGCTTTTGCCACCAAACGGGCGTCTATGTAAAGTTTTACCGCAAAATGCTTGAGGGCATCATTGCCAGTGTCTTCATAGGCTTCGTATTTGAAACTCTTCTTTTCTTTTTGACACCATTCTATCAACAAACTTTTATAACTGATGATCTTTCCTTCCAACTGTTGCAAATCCACATAGGGCGCGATCACTTGTTTGTGGATAAACTTTTCGCAACTTGCATAACCCAGATCTAAGTATATCGCACCGATGAGGGCTTCAAATACATTGCCATGGATATTGTCTCCAAAATTGGAGCTTTGAATCTTACTATTCACAAAGCGAATAAGCCCCAGATCTTTTCCCAGCTCGTTTAGGTGTTGTCTACTCACTATTTTGGATCGCATTTTGGTTAGATACCCTTCATCACCATGGGGCATTTGATGGTAAAGGTGACTAGAAATAACAGCCCCCAAAATAACATCCCCCAAAAACTCTAAGCGTTCATAATTGGCCGGATAGCCATTCTCATCCTTAATATTGGCAGAGCGATGTGTGAACGCCTTTCTATATATGTTTATTTTTTTCGGTTTAAATCCTAAGATTCGTTGTATTCCAAATAAAAAATCCCTGTCACTAGTGGACTGGGATTTAAATATTTTAGAAAAAAAAGACATATATTTTTTTTACTCTAGGCTAATTTTTTAAATACAATACAGGCATTGTGACCACCAAAACCAAAGGTATTACTCATCACTACGTTTACTTCTCGTTTTTGTGCTGTATTAAGGGTCAAATTTAATTCTGGATCTATATTTTCGTCTACTGCACTATGGTTGATTGTAGGCGGCACCAAATTGTACTTAAGCGACAATATAGAAGCAATAGCCTCTATAGCGCCTGCAGCTCCAAGCAGGTGACCAGTCATCGATTTTGTCGAATTGATATTTATGTTTTTGGCATGATCGCCAAATACTTTTCTAATGGCTTTTAGTTCTGCCACATCGCCAAGAGGCGTGGAAGTACCATGTGTATTGATGGCGTCCACTTCCTGTGGTTGAATACCTGCGTTTTCTAAGCAATTTTCCATAACGGCAACAACCCCGTCTCCTTCTGGATGTGGTGCTGTCATATGGTGAGCGTCCGAGGACAATCCACCACCCAAAACTTCTGCATATATGGTAGCGCCCCTAGCTACTGCATGTTCGTACTCTTCCAATACTAAGGCGCCAGCTCCTTCTCCCAAAACAAAACCATCTCTATTGGCATCAAAAGGACGTGAAGCACTCTTTGGATCGTCGTTGCGCGTACTCATGGCATGCATGGCATTAAAACCGCCCATACCCGCTTCGGTTACTGCTGCTTCAGAACCTCCAGTGATAACAATATCGGTATATCCCAATCGGATAGAATTGAGTGCATCAAATATTGCATTGGCCGATGAGGCACAAGCAGAAACTGTAGTATAATTGGGACCCATAAAACCATATTTGATCGAAATCAAACCTGGTGCTATATCGGCTATCATTTTTGGAATGAAAAAAGGATTGAATCGCGGGGTACCATCCCCATTGGCAAAATTCATCACCTCTTGCTGGAATGTTTCTAACCCTCCAATTCCAGCTCCCCAAATTACTCCAACACGTTTTTTATTGATCTTTTCTAAGTCTAATTTAGAATCTTCTAATGCTTCTTGAGCAGTAACTAAGGCGTAAATGGCAAACTTATCTGCACGACGCACTTCTTTTCGATCGATAAAATCGGTGGCATTAAAGTTCTTTATCTCACAAGCAAATTGTGTTTTAAACTTACTAGCATCAAAATTGGTGATAGGTGCAGCTCCACTTACCCCATTTTTTAATCCCTTCCAATATTCTTCTATATTATTGCCGATGGGTGTTAGCGCCCCAAGACCGGTTACAACAACTCGCTTTAATTTCATGGATTTTGATTTTAAACAACAATTGCCTAAATCTAATAAAAAATTTATTCATGCCACCGAAGCAGCATGAATAAATTTGTTTTTCGCTTTATAATATAAATTACTTGGCTTCTTCGATATAACTAATGGCTTGACCTACTGTTGCAATATTCTCAGCTTGGTCATCAGGAATTTGAATATCGAATTCTTTTTCGAATTCCATAATCAACTCTACAGTATCCAATGAATCTGCTCCTAAGTCATTAGTAAAGCTAGCTTCAGCTACTACTTCGTTCTCATCAACTCCTAATTTGTCTACGATTATCGCTTTTACTCTTGATGCAATGTCTGACATAATTTTTTAGTTTTAAAATTTTAATTGATGGCAAAAATAAAAAACTTTGGTTGAAAACCACATTTTACCGATAATTTGTGTTTTAAAAATAAAAAAAATAATCAAGATTTTGGTCATTTCACCCAATATTTAGGGAATATTTCTTTCTTTTGTCTAGTAAGGTAATGGAATCTACTACTTATGAAAAATTTGATCTTATTTGCTTCTGGCTCTGGCTCCAATGTAGAGAACATATATAACTATTTTTCTGACAACAAGGACATTAACATCCTTTTCGTACTCACCAACAACAGAAACGCAAAGGTAATCGATCGATGCAACAGATTGGGGATAAATTGTTTGTTTTTCAACAAAACCGCTTTTAAGGATGATCATTCTTTGTTGTTACTTTTAAAAAAAATTAATCCAGACTTTATTGTCCTAGCAGGATTCCTATGGAAAATACCCACAACATGGATAGAAAGTTTTCCAAATAAGATCGTAAATATCCATCCTGCTCTACTTCCAAAATATGGCGGCAAGGGAATGTATGGGATGCATGTGCATGAAGCAGTGCTAGCAAACAAAGAAAAAGAAACAGGCATCACCATCCATTTTGTTAACGAAAATTACGACGAAGGCGCCATTATATTTCAACAAAATGTAGCTGTAGAAGCAGCAGATACAGCCGAAAGTATTGCACAAAAAGTGCACCAACTAGAATACACCCATTTTCCAAAAATCATAGAACAACTCACATGCAAAGCAGCTCAGTAATCATTTATACAGATGGAGCCTGTAGCGGCAATCCAGGCCCGGGAGGCTACGGCATAGTAATGGAAATACCAGGAACGAACTACAAAAAAGAGTTTTCGGTTGGCTACCAGCATACGACCAACAATCGTATGGAACTGATGGCAATAGTAGCAGCACTCCAAAAGCTAAAAAAAGAAAAACTAGCCGTCACCATCGTTACCGATTCGAAGTACGTAGAGAATGCCGTGAACAAAAAATGGGTCTTTGGTTGGGAAAAGAAAGGCTTTAAAGACAAAAAAAACCCAGATCTCTGGATTGCCTTCCTGAAAGAGTATCGCAAACATCATATTCGCATACAATGGATCAAAGGCCACAACCAGCATCCACAAAACGAACGCTGTGATCAACTGGCTGTTATTGCTTCTAAACTGCCCAAAGACAAACAACGAATAGATAAGGGCTTTTCTCCAGACAAAAATCAATTGCTATAAAAAAAGCTGGCTATGTTTGGCTTTGTACAAGCTCATACAGCAATCCTTTGGGCAAAAAATAAAAGAAACAAAAAGCGAATCCCCTACTTGACCACACAAGAAACATCTTGAAAACAGTATGCAGTGAAACTTTGAAACTCTAACAAAATTGTGGAGCACCGATTTGTAAAGACCTCCATCGAAACGGAGTACAAAAAAATGTAGAAGCAATCAAAATTTGTGTAGTTTTGCAAAAATTTTGAATTCGAATATGAACAAACTGCTCATCGTAGGAACCATAGCATTTGATGCTATTGAAAGTCCATTTGGTAAAACAGACAAAATACTAGGAGGTGCGGCAACATATATAGGTTTGGCTGCTTCCAAATTTGATGTAGACGCTGCATTGGTATCGGTAGTTGGCGATGATTTGCCATCGGACTATCTGAATCTATTAAAGGACAAAAACCTCAATTTGGATGGGGTAGAAATTGTGCAGGGCGGCAAAACCTTTTTTTGGAGTGGAAAATACCACAACGATCTCAACACAAGAGACACCCTAGACACCCAACTCAACACTTTAGCAGATTTTAAGCCGATTATTCCAGCTGCATACAAAAATGCAGATGTGGTGATGCTAGGTAACTTGGCCCCAAGTGTACAGGCCTCGGTATTGGACCAATTGGAAAGCAAGCCAAAACTCGTGGTTTTGGATACGATGAATTTTTGGATGGAACATACCTTAGACGAATTGATGGCGGTTATCAAAAGAGTAGATGTGATCACCATCAACGACGAAGAGGCTCGACAGCTTACCGGAGAATACTCCTTGGTAGTTGCTGCCAAAAAAATTCATGCTATGGGACCAAAATATGTAGTGATCAAAAAAGGAGAACACGGCGCCCTATTATTTCATGACGGACATATCTTTTTTGCACCAGCCTTACCTTTGGAAGAAGTGTTTGATCCCACAGGCGCGGGAGATACTTTTGCAGGAGGTCTTGTGGGCTATGTTGCTAAAACAGGGGACTTTAGTTTTGAAGGTCTCAAAAACGCCATTATTTACGGCTCCAACCTCGCCTCGTTTTGTGTAGAGAAATTTGGAACCGAGCGCATGGTTCAATTAGAGGATACCGAAATGAACCAGCGGCTAATCGAATTTGACAAACTAACAAAATTCAATATAGAAGTATAAAAAAATGAGCCCTAAATTTTGGGGCTTTTTTTAATCCTAAAAAAAATGAGCGACGCTATAAAACACGAATGTGGGATTGCCTTTATCCGATTGTTGAAGCCTTTGGAATACTATAAAGAAAAGTATGGCACTGCATTTTATGGGGTAAACAAAATGTATCTGATGATGGAAAAACAGCACAATCGCGGTCAGGATGGTGCTGGCTATGCTTCTATCAAACTAGATATGGATCCAGGTCAAAGATATATTAGTCGGGTTCGATCTGCAGACCCAAGACCCATACAAGATATTTTTGAAAAAATCAATACACGTATAAGCAAAGGATTGCAGGAATTTCCAGAAAAACTAAACGATATCGAAGTTCTCAAAAAGAACATTCCGTATCTTGGAGAGGTGATGTTGGGTCATGTTCGCTATGGAACTTTTGGAAAAAACAGCATAGAAAGTGTACACCCATTTATACGTCAAAACAATTGGATGCACCGCAACCTGATCGTTGCTGGTAATTTTAATATGACCAATGTGAACGAATTGTTTGACAATCTCATTCGCTTGGGGCAACATCCAAAAGAAAAGGCAGACACCATAACGGTAATGGAAAAAATTGGACACTTTTTGGACGATGCCGTTGCAAAGCTTTATAAAGAGATCAAAAAAGAAGGGGTTTCTAAGTACGACGCCTCCCCGCTTATTGCAGAACGTATTAATGTAGCCAAGATTTTGAGAAAATCTACCAAGAACTTTGACGGTGGTTATGCCATGGTAGGAATGCTGGGACATGGAGACGCCTTTGTTCTAAGAGATCCTGCCGGGATCAGACCTGCCTATTATTACCAAGATGACGAAGTAGTAGTTGTAGCATCGGAAAGACCTGTAATACAAACGGTATTTAATGTAGCCTATGACAAGGTGGAAGAATTAGACCCTGGCAAAGCGATTATAGTGAAGAAAAATGGCGAGGTTAGCTTTAAAAAAATTTTAAATCCATTAGAAAGAAAATCCTGTTCTTTTGAGCGCATTTATTTTTCTAGAGGAAGTGACAAAGAAATCTACGACGAACGAAAAGAACTTGGAGGCTTGCTATTTCCTCAAATTTCTAAACTAATCAATGAAGATATAGAAAACACCGTATTCTCCTATATTCCAAACACAGCGGAGACTTCCTATTTGGGCATGATACGGGAAGCCCAAAATTTTCTAAACAGAAAAAAAGAACAACAAATACTGGAGCTCTCACGCAAACAAGATCTGGATTCAGATTCTCTACACAAAATATTATCTATACGACCGCGCATTGAAAAAGTAGCCATAAAAGACGCCAAACTGCGCACCTTTATTGCCGACGACAGCAGTAGAGACGATTTGGTAGCTCATGTATACGATATCACTTATGGTGCAGTTAGAAAGGAAGACAACCTAGTTATTATAGACGATAGTATCGTAAGAGGAACTACACTGAAGAAAAGCATATTGCACATGCTCGATCGTCTCCACCCTAAACAAATTATAGTCGTTTCTTCTGCACCACAAATTCGTTATCCAGATTGTTATGGTATTGATATGGCCAAATTGGAAGACTTTATTGCTTTTAGAGCTGCAATTGCTCTATTGAAAGAAAACAACCAACAAGAACTTATAGACAAGGTTTACCACAAGTGTAAATCACAAGAAGATTTCCCCAAAGAAGAAGTGGTCAATTTTGTAAAAGAAATCTACGCCCCTTTTGAGCAAGAAACTATATCTATAAAGATAGCAGAACTCTTATCTCCAGAAAAAATGAAAAGCAAAGTGAAGATCATTTATCAGACGGTAGAGAATTTACACATTGCATGTCCAGAACATAAAGGAGACTGGTATTTTACAGGAAATTACCCTACTCCAGGAGGAAATAAAGTTATAAATAGAGCCTTTATAAACTATTATGAAGGTCGAAATGAAAGGGCTTACTGACAATTTTTAAACCACTTAACTACAAAAAAGTGCATTTCATCGAAGATATATGCCATTCATCGGTTAAATAGTTCATTCGTCGATAGTTCGAATTACTTTAGTAATGCCATAGCATAAGTAGGTTAAGTTCATGGTAAGATTTGGGGCAAAAAGGCGGAGTTTTATCTCCGCCTTTTTTATTGCATATACTCAATTCTACAAATTTGTACAATAATCAACAAGGATCTTTAATCCATATTCTCTCTTATAGTTCCACTATCTCCTGCAACCCAATTAGAGAGCTATTACATTTCATTTTCTTTAGACCACTCTTTCCGCCGAAATACCTATTTATCGGATATGGTCATTTTGTTTGAATTAGAGCCGATATATAGACCATTCAACTACTTTATATGGCAACAAAAAAACTTCGCTATATGTTTGTATCACCATAACATAAGTAGGTTAAGTTCATGGTAAGATTTGGGGCAAAAAGGCGGAGTTTATCTCCGCCTTTTTATTTTGACACTACACCATTTATGCAGCCTTTATTCCTTCTCCAATACGCTGACCAATTCCTCCTTCTTGTTCAAGCATACTGCACTTGCTTTTAGCTCCTTTTTAGGATAACTGAAACCAAATTGCAGCCAAAATCCTCAAAGACAAGGAATTTTATCATTAACCACCCTTGATTAGAACCTCTATAATAGCGTTTTTTCGTCCTAATTTATAGTATTTATCCTACCAATTGTGCAGTTTAGCTGTAATTCAGACACTTAATCTGTTTTATTTGTGCTATTTATAGACTTCTTTTTATGTTTGTGTCACCATAACATAAGTAGGTTAAGTTCATGGTAAGATTTGGGGCAAAAAGGCGGAGTTTATCTCCGCCTTTTTATTTTTTCTATACTTTTTATAATCCCAAAAAAAAGAGCCCATAACGGACATACTTACTTATAGTTGTATACCGATTTTATCCTAATTTTTCTTCCTTATAAACGCATCAAGACATTGTTTTTGAGTTTTTTAACTACACAAAACACACTTTATAAAAATAAGTTTAAAAACACTTTTGATTTTACAAAAAAAAGTTATTTTTCCTACAATAACTTTAAAAAATTATATCCATGAAAAAAGTACTAAAATTTGGGGCGATGCTGCTATTCTTTTGCAGTAGCCAGAGTTTTGCCAATGACCGCTGCGAAACTCAAGCATTTTTATTTATCGAAACCTATGAGGTGATGACTGGTGAAACCGACGGTTTTGTATTGGGACATATGTTCGAAATAGCCTATTACACCTGTAATCTTGAAGAAAGTTGATTGCGCTATGAAATTCCATAATAGTCCCCTCGTTATCGGAATCACCATTTTATTAACCAGCTCTTCGTTCTTTTTGGCAGAAGAACAAACTTCCAAAGAACGTTATTGTGAAAATTTGGCTTTTAATATCGTAGAAGCGTATTTCAACAAAAAGGGAGATAAGGCAGATGGCTTTGTCGCAGGAAAAATTTTTGAGAACCGCATGTATATGTGTATGAAACTCATGAGTGCCAAATAAGAAAAGTAATTTTTAAACAAAAAAGGCATTTGCCTAGGCAAATGCCTTACCCAAATCTATAATCATGAAAAAACTCACCCCTATTCTATTGCTGTGCTTTCTTTTAATGACTAGCACACAAGCACAACAAATTCACAATGGTATCATCTTATATGAAGTGATAGCCGACGATTATTTTGCTCCCTTCAAAGGTCAAAAAAAACCTACTGAATATATGATTCGAACCAACAAAATGGTAACCGATG
The DNA here is from genome assembly GCA_025800395.1 of Flavobacteriaceae bacterium. Classification (GTDB taxonomy): domain Bacteria; phylum Bacteroidota; class Bacteroidia; order Flavobacteriales; family Flavobacteriaceae; genus JAOXRU01. Next base: position 30,051 of record JAOXRU010000576.1, on the reverse strand, counting down.
GCATGAATCAACTTCACTATACTATGCGATTTGACAAAAACCTCAGCGAGTTCAAAATCACCAAAGAAATGGCTGTTGGAAAAGAAGTCGACAAATATGTGCGCAATCTAGCCAAACTTTACGCAGGAGATCCAACCTATTTCAACGATATCGACAAAAACCATTACATCCAGACAAACGAACACAAAGGCATGACATACAATGTGCTCAAATCTATGGAAAGAGATCAGAAATGGGAATTGAGCAAAGAAAGCAAAGAAATACTAGGCTACACCTGCTACAAAGCAACGATACGCATACAAGAGGAACCCGAAATTCGCTATACCCTTTGGTACGCACCATCCATTCCTTTTGCTCATGCTCCTCTAAAACAATCCAATCAGGTTCCTGGTCTTGTACTGGAATTCAACAACAGCAATCGCATCATCTATACTGCTACTTCTATAAAAACCAATATTAAAGACTTAAAGTTAAAATGGCCCACAGGCATCCAGCTAATGGACGAAACCACATACAAAGAAGCTGGGGATGCATATTATGAAGGAATAAAGAAAAACGAATAAAGCCTTTGAAGAAGACCTTCCTCATTTTTGTTTTCCTTATTTCACGGCTGTGCCTTGCCCAGCAAGTATACTTTGAAGGACGGGTACAAGACAGCCTTGGCCAAGGCCTCGAAGGCACCAATGTGCTTCTATATCCCGTACAGAAAAAGTATAGCATGCTAGCTACAACTACCGATGCTACTGGAAGCTTTTCTTTAAAAGTAAACCCCAATTTGGTATACCAAGTCTATCTCAGCCACCTTGGCTTTCGTTCCAAAGTATTTCGCTGGTGGGCACAACAATCCCTCAAAAAAACCTATCAACTCCAAGCGTTTTACAACCAATTGGAGGAGGTAGTGGTTGCGCAAAATCTTCCCATAAAACAAAAAAAAGACACCACGGTTTTTCAAACTTCCTTTTTTAGCAATGGGCAAGAACACAAACTAAAAAACCTATTGGGAAAATTGCCAGGAGTAGAAATAGACCGATATGGAAATGTTTGGTATGGCGGCAAAAGCATTACCAAAATATTGGTGGAAGGCAGACTGTTTTTTACTGGCAGCACCAAATTGGCAGTCAATCAAATTCCAGCCCATGCCATAGAGGCCATAGAAGTTATAGACAATTTTGACGAAATAGCCCTTTTGAGCGCATTCAACGACCAAAAAGAAACCATTATCAATATTCGACTCAAAGAAGACAAAAAAAAGTTGGTTTTTGGTGACACCAAAATAGGCGGCGGTCTAGAAGGACGCTATCATATGCACCCTACCCTATTCTATTACGGAGAGGCATTACAAGGCAGTATAATGGCGACAAAAAACAATACCGGCGAACAAATATTTGAACTCGAAGACTACCTCAACTTTGAAGGAGGACTGTTACATCTTTTTGATCAAACCGAAATGGGTAGAGAATCGGGTGCTCTCCAGTTTTTACAAAAAGAAGATCGCTACAGAGCACAAACACATTTCTTTGCCAGCAATCTCAGCGCCCCGATAAATTCCAAACTAGACTTTAACGGCTATGTTTTGTTCTCCCAAAAAGATATGTCAAGCAAAAAACAACGGCATATTCGCTATCGTATACCATCACAGCCATTAGAGGAAACCCAACAAATAAACCAACAAGCCGACAACCATCACCTACTGGTAAAACTAGATTGGAAATACAAACCCCATCGAAAAACCGAAATTCGCAACTACAGCCTCATCAAAAGCGGACACAGCAGCTTCAACAGACATATAAATCGAAACACCCCCATAGACCAATACAACACCCAATACCAACACCAAGAGCAATACCACCAATTTACCCATCATTTTCTACATCTCTACAGAGCTAGTCGCAAACACAGCTTGCAAACCCAATTTCGATTGGAAAACTACTCCCAAAATCCAGAAAACAGATTTGGTAGCAACCAAGCTATACTTCCTGCATACATCCAGCCTATAATCAAAGAAAATCACCAACTTCTCGATAGACAAAAAAACCGCAGCCATCGATTGCATATCGCATTTAAAGATTATTGGAGTATCGCAGCACTACATCATATCTATATTGGTATAGGCGGCTATCTCGTAGATCAAAAAAGAAGGTTTTCTCTTTGGCAGCCTCATCCCGTATATCCCGATGAATTAGCCATAGACCCCGATAGGTTCCACAGTGCCTCTAAACTAAAAATTTGGGACAACTATTTTAGCCTAGAATACAAAACACAGATTGGCAATTGGCAGTTTCGACCACAACTATATTGGTATTTCTTTAGAAAACAAGGGCATTTACCAAATAAACTATATCGAGATCGCCAAGCTTTATTACCAAGATTACATATCCAATACCATCATCCAAAAGGAGGTAAACTAGAACTGACATACGCTTTACAAAACCAAAGGAACCAGTTAGCACAATTATCCCAAACCTCCAGAATGGAAGGGTTTTATAGCCTCTATAGCGGTAGCCCAAGCCTAGAGGACCCACTATACCACCAAAGCCAAATCAGCTACCATCGTTTTGAACTAAAAAATCGTATGTTTATCCGTACCCAATTGGAATGGAAACACTATGCCCAAACCGTAAAAAGAAACACCGTCTTGAGTCCACAACTAGAACAACTGCAACAAGAGCAATCTTGGGGTCGAAGTGAAAACCACTATCGTTTGTATGCCAGAGCCAAAAGGCGCTTTGGAAAATGGCAACTGGGAATTCAATTTCGATTGACCCACAAAGACTTTTACCAAATCACCAACCACCAAGCACAAAAAAATAACACCAACAGCCTATACAACCGTATAGAACTGACTAGCAAATTCCACCCTAGTGCGCCACAATTTTCTATATCAGCAAGCAAAAACCTGAGATACTTCAATGATTTTCGTGTAGATCAAAATCAAATCCACTCCCAGCTCACCTATGCATTTCATCGCGACTGGGAATTGCAACTAGATCACGATTATCAGCACTACCATAGTCTAAACGACCAAAGCAATTTGCAATACCAATTGCTCCATTTTAGCTTACAATATGCAAAAAACAATTCGGGTTGGCGCGCTCAAATACAAGCAAAAAACCTTTTGAACGTAGAACAAAAAAGAAGTTATCAGTTTTCGGATTTTAGCACCCAAGAAGAAACTATTTGGATATTACCGCGCATGCTCCTTTTTCATATTATTTACAACTTCTAAGATTCTTAACCAACTGACAACTAGCTAGCAACAACAATATTGCGAAACAAAAATAATTTCATTGCGCTTAAAATCAGTCCTTTACATCACAAACTTTAGCGTCTCACAGCCTTTGTAGCCCCTGCATTACAACTTGGTCATTTGCCCTATAAAGCCTCTACTTTATCCAAGTTATTTTTCCCCCTTAAGCCCATCTCTTATATTTGGTATTACCATAGCATAAGTAGGTTAAGTTTATGGTAAGATTTGGGGCTAAGGCAATGTTTACACATTGCCTTTTTTTGTGTCCTAATTCGAGGAGTAACCCCATTTCTATTTTGGAATGCCCTTAATGAAATAGAAAGGAAAAAAGAGCTATTTATTGGGGTGATTTTAAACTAGAAATGGTATAAAGCACCAAAAAAACCGCCTGCAAGCTGAGACGGTTTTCATAATTTTACTTTCAAAAAGATCTTTTTCTTATTTGTTGTCGGCGTATAAAGCAGACACAGCCTCCCAGTTAATCACATTAAAAAATGCTTCGATATAATCTGGACGACGGTTTTGGTAATTCAAATAATAAGCGTGCTCCCATACATCTAGTCCAAGTATTGGGGTTCCTTCGCAGGCAACTCCAGGCATCATTGGGTTGTCTTGGTTTGGTGTAGAACATACTTCTACTTTTCCTCCTTTGTGCACGCACAACCAAGCCCAACCAGAACCAAACTGCGTAGCAGCAGCTTTGGAAAATGCATCTTTAAACGCATCAAAAGAACCAAAAGCAGCATCGATAGCAGTAGCCAAATCCCCTGTAGGAACTCCTCCTCCGTTTGGAGCCATTACATTCCAAAACAAACGGTGGTTATAAAATCCCCCACCATTGTTTCTTACTGCGCCATTGCTCATATCCAGATTTGCCATGATGTCCTCTATCGATTTTCCTTCCATATCGGTTCCTGCTATAGCGGCATTCAATTTGGCTGTATAGCCGCCATGATGTTTGGAATGATGGATCTCCATTGTTCTTGCATCAATATGTGGTTCTAATGCATCATATGCATATGGTAATTGTGGTAATTCAAAAGCCATAATGTTCTAATTTTAGTTAATTGTTTTTTTATTCCTCCAAATTTAAGATAAACTTATGGAATATCTATAGGATAATGCCACAGATACCATAGACTTTTCTTATTTTGCAATAAATTAAATTGACTTGACTACCTCCAACAATTTTAGAGTATTCAATGCCTCAGCGGGCTCGGGTAAAACCTATAGCCTAGTGCGTATCTATTTAAAAATTCTTCTGCAACAATCCAAACCAGGGAATTACCGAGAAATTTTAGCCATCACTTTTACCAATAAAGCGGTGAATGAAATGAAAACCCGAATTTTGAGCAAGCTACTTTTATTTTCTCAAGAGGAAAAAATTGCACAAAAAGATCCTATGTTTCGCGATTTGAAAGCTAGTTTAGGTATTTCTGCGCAAGACTTACAACAAAGAGCACAACGCCATCTCAAACACCTTTTGCATCACTATGCGTTTTTTGAAGTATCTACTATAGATAAATTCACCAATCGCGTGGTGCGAACATTTGCCAAAGACCTCCAACTTCCTCAAAACTTCGAAGTCATACTCGATACTTCCCTCTTGCTAGACGAAGCAGTGGATGCACTGATTTCGAAAATAGGCGAGACTCCAAAACTCACCGAGATTTTGCTCCAGTTTGTGTTTAGCAAAATAGAAGACGACAAAAGCTGGAACATCAAAAGGCAAATCTCAGAAAAAGCCAAATTGCTCTTTGACGAAGACCAAGTGATTGCCCTAGAAGGCTATTCCAAAGCAACTTTAGAAGACTTTGAAAAGCTGCAACAATCTATCCAACAACGCATTGCAAGCACCACAAAAGAAAAACAAATACTTGCAAACCAATATCTGCAACTATTGGCAGACCAAGGCTTGGAACACCAGGACTTCTCAAATGCCTATTTTCCCAATTTTTTATTAAAAGCAGCCCAAGGCCAAGGGCTAAGATTTGGTGGCAAATGGCAAAATTTTGAATCTAGGGTATACCCCAAAAGAGTCCCTGCCAGCAAGCAAGCAATCATAGACGGTTTGTTACCACAATTTAGACAAGCCATTTCCCAATTTCAAAGTTTAGAAGGCCAGCATATCCTATTGCTATCCGCACAAAAGGAAATCAACCCATTGTCTGTCATTTGGGCCGTGGCCAGAGAAATCAAAAAAATAGAAATCGAAAGAGAAGAAATACCTCTTGCGTTTTTTAATCGCATTATTGCCAAAGAAATAAAAGACCAACCCGCGCCATTTATATACGAGCGATTGGGTGAGCGATTTAAACATTTCTTTATCGATGAATTCCAAGACACCTCCAGCATGCAGTGGGAAAACCTCATCCCGCTTATTGGCAATGCCCTAGAAGGAAACGAAATAGCCAGCTTGTTGTTGGTTGGAGACCCCAAACAGTCCATCTATAGGTTTAGAGGAGGAAAAGCCGAACAATTCATAGACTTATACCAAGGAAGCAGCCAACCCTTTCAATTGGAAGTTACCACTACCGCCCTAAATTCTAATTACAGAAGTAGCGCAACCATAGTGGAATTCAACAACGCCTTTTTTGAATTTGCTTCTAGTATATTGCAAGATCCCAACTACGCCAACCTCTATGCCAACCAAAGCGCTCAAAACCCCATAAACAACAAAACGGGCTTCGTACAAATACAGTATTGCGAAGACGCCCCTGCTTCGGAAATGACTATACAGGCTGTCGCCCTTAGTCAAACCTTGGAACAACTCCTTGCAAATGGGCACAACTATGGCGATATATGCATACTCTGCAGAAGAAAAAAACATCTCGACTTTTTAGCAGCATATCTGTCCGACGCCAATATTCCTATCATTTCCTCCGAGTCCTTGTTGCTTTCGAGTCAACCAAAGATCCATTTTATCATCGATTTGTTATCGGCACAACTCCATCCTCTAGACGCGGAAGCCCAATTGCGAATTTGCAGATTCTTGTTTGACCAGCAAAACATAGAAACCGATTTTTTTGTCTTTGCCAAAAACGCTCTAGACAATTGGCCAGGCTTTTTGTCGGAATCCTACCAGTTTCAATTTTCCCAATTTGGCACCAGTAACTTGCTCGAAGCGATTTCCTATGTCATACAATGCTTCGGCTTGGCCGACACCTCGGATGCGTATCTCAATTTTTTTATAGACGAAGTTCTCAACTTTCAAACTCAAAACAATGGCAGCATCAGTGCATTTTTGCGTTTGTGGGAACAACATAAAAACAAATGGAGCTTGGTAGCTCCCTCGCATAGCAATGCCATACAATTGCTTACCATACACAAATCGAAGGGTTTGGAATTCCCTATCGTTTTATATCCTTATGCAAATGACGACATTGTACAAGTAAAAAACAAAATGCTTTGGGTTCCTTTAGAAACGCCAGACCCCTTTCCCGATCGGGTCATGGTAAAATACGGAAGAAATCTAGAGCAAACCAATTCGAGCACCCAAATGGTGTACGAATCAGAAAAAAACCAAACCACACTAGACAGTCTCAACGCCTTATATGTAGCCCTGACAAGACCAGAGAAAGAACTATACATATTTTGCAACCAAGTCAAAGAAAACGATCAGATAAAAACCTTGCCTAGCCTGTTTCAGCACTTTTTAAAACAGCAAAACCTTTGGCAATCAGAAAAAGAACTATATCCATTTGGAGAACAAACCATTGGAGAAAGCACAAAACAAGAAAAAAAGCCACCATTGCCATTCTACAATTTTAGCATACAACAAGTCCAACAAGAATTTGTAACTAAGAATGGCCAATTATGGGATACGGCACAAGAAGCCGCCATCGATAGTGGAAATCTCTTGCACCATCTCATGTCTAAGATTTATACCAAAAAAGATATTCCACACTGTCTGCAACTCGCCAGAGCACAAGGACATTTAAACCAAGAACAGTTTGATTTTTACCAAAAACGAATAGAAGCTATAGTAAGCCATCCCGATTTGGCGCCTTTTTTTGATGACAAACACCGTATTTTTAACGAAAGAGATATTTTGCTAGAAAACGGAAAAATACTCCGTCCAGATCGTTTGATTCTTCAAAACAATAGCGCAAGTATTCTAGACTACAAAACCGGAAAACCCCATTCTTCTTACCACCAACAACTATACGAATACGCCGCAGCCATAGAAAGCATGGGCTACAATATAGCACACAAAATACTCATCTACAGCAATGAGACTCTCGAAGTAAATTTTATCTAATTTTGTAAAAAAATTCAAAATGTACGGAAACATCAAAAACCATTTACAAACAACCATAGCAGGTATCAAAGAAGAAGGCCTATACAAAAGCGAACGCATCATCACCTCTGCCCAAGACGCTGTCATTCGTTTGGACAACGGCCAAGAGGTTATCAATTTTTGCGCTAATAATTATTTGGGGCTTTCTTCCCATCCAGAAGTTATACAAGCAGCAAAAGATACTATGGATACCCACGGATTTGGTATGTCCTCGGTACGATTTATTTGTGGGACACAAGATATTCACAAAACTCTAGAACAAAAGATCGCCGATTTTTATCAGACAGAAGACACCATATTGTACGCTGCAGCTTTTGATGCCAATGGCGGGGTATTCGAACCGCTGCTTACCGCAGAAGATGCGATCATATCCGATTCCCTAAACCACGCTTCCATTATAGACGGAGTGAGGCTATGCAAAGCCAAACGCTATCGCTATGCCAACAACGATATGGCCGATTTGGAAGCACAATTACAACAAGCCAACCAAGACAGTGCCCGATTCAAAATCATCGTTACCGATGGGGTATTCTCTATGGATGGATTGGTCGCACCATTAGATCAAATCTGCGATTTGGCCGATAAATACGATGCCATGGTGATGGTAGACGAATGTCATGCCGCCGGATTTATCGGAAGCACTGGTAAAGGCACCCTAGAATATAAAAAAGTAATGGGACGGGTAGACATCATTACAGGAACTTTGGGTAAAGCCCTAGGTGGCGCCATGGGTGGCTACACTACGGCCAAAAAGGAAATTATCGACATATTACGTCAACGATCTAGACCTTACTTGTTTTCCAACTCTTTGGCTCCTGCCATAGTAGGCGCCTCTATAAAGGTATTTGAAATATTGGAAAAAGACACTAGCCTACGCGATCGTTTGGAAGAAAACACCAATTACTTCAAAGCAGGCATGAAAGCAGCGGGAATCGACATTATAGACGGCGATTCTGCCATCGTTCCAGTAATGCTATATGATGCAAAACTTTCTCAAGTGATGGCGAATAAGCTACTAGAAAAAGGGATTTATGTAATCGGATTCTTTTATCCTGTTGTCCCAAAAGAAAAAGCCAGAATAAGGGTACAACTATCTGCGGCTCATACCAAAGCACATTTGGATAAAGCCATATCGGCATTTACAGAAGTAGCAAAAGAACTAGAAATCATATAAAAAATATACGCAATCACTCGTTAAAATGCAAAAAAAACGGGTAAGATTTTGTTAAATTAGTATTAACGACTTACATTTGCCTTTAATTAACACTTAAAATTTAAAAATTTCAAATGAAACATCTTAGCAAATTATTAGTTGCTGCGTTACTAGTTGTGGGACTTAGCAATGTACAAGCGCAAGATCAAAACAACCCATGGATGGTAGGTTTTGGAGTAAACGCGGTTGACGTTTACCCTACTAACGAACCGATGTTAGGAAAATGGTTCGATGAATATTTTAATGTAAAAGATCACTGGAATATTCTTCCTTCTATTTCTACTTTATCTGTTTCTAAATATGTTGGAGATGGATTTTCTGTTGGTGTAAGAGGGTCTTTAAACAAAATTGAAAGCTATGGAGATGCTGCTGTTGCTGATTTATCATACTACGGTGTAGATGGAACGGTGAAGTATAACTTTCTTAAAAACAAAAGCTTTGATCCTTACGTTGAAATCGGTGGTGGTTATTCTTGGATAGACAACATTGGTGCAGGAACAGTAAACGGTGGTCTTGGATTTAACTATTGGTTTACAGAGAACCTTGGTGTAAACCTCCAGTCTACATACAAGCACGCTTTTGAAGACTATTTAGCGCCTCACTTCCAACATATGGCAGGATTGTCTATCAAGTTTGGAGGAACAGATACAGACGGTGACGGTATCTACGACAAAGATGATGCTTGTCCTGAAGTACCAGGATTGGAAGCATTCAACGGTTGTCCAGATGCTGACGGTGATGGTATCGAAGATAGCAAAGACGAATGTCCAAACGAAGCTGGAACTAAAGAAATGAACGGTTGTCCTGATAACGACGGAGACGGTATCGCAAACAACAAAGATGCTTGTCCTGATACTGCAGGTACTGCTGCTTTAAACGGTTGTCCTGATGCTGACGGTGACGGAATCAAAGACGGAGACGATAAGTGTCCTCAAGAAGCAGGTCCCGCTGCAAACAACGGATGTCCTTGGCCAGATACCGACGGTGACGGTGTATTAGACAAAGATGATATGTGTCCTAGCGTTGTTGGTACTGTTGCAAATAACGGTTGTCCTGAGGTAACTCAAGAAGTTCAAAAACAATTGAACGAGTATGCTAAAACTATCTTGTTCGATACTGGAAAATCTTCTATCAAAAATGAGTCTGAAGTAGTATTGAAAGATATCGTGAAAATATTGAGCGAATATCCAAATGCTAAATTTACTGTAGAAGGTCACACTGACTCTGCAGGTAGCAACAAGACTAACCAAAGACTATCTGAGGAAAGAGCTAACGCAGTAAAAGATTTCTTAACTGCAAACGGTGTTAATGCGAGCAGACTTTCTGCTATCGGTTATGGAGAAGACAAGCCAATTGCTTCTAACAGAACTAGAGCTGGAAGATCACAAAACAGACGTGTTGAAATCAACTTAGTAAAAAGCTAAGTAAGATTCACCATCATACCAAAAAAGGCTGTCCACTGGACAGCCTTTTTTTTTGGCTGCACCAAACCTAGTTCACAATTTCTTTTAGAATTGCATGGGGTTTGCTATTTTTATCCTATGACAACATTTTTAGAAGAAGTAGTAATCGATTTACTGCAAAAAACGCTCGACTTTAGCACCTACCGTATCGTAATGCCTAGCAAAAGGGCAGGTCTTTTTCTAAAAAATCACTTTTCCAATCACAGCCATTCCACTCATTTTCTGCCAGAAATCCTTTCGATAGAAGAATGGATCGAAGATTTGGCAAAAACCGCAATAAGCCCCAACACAGAACTCCTATTTGCACTATACGAAACCTATTTGCAACTTCCCATCCAAAAAAAAGAATCCTTTTCAGACTTTGTAAAATGGGGACAAATATTACTACAAGACTTCAACGAAATCGATCGCTACCTCATCGATGCCAAAGCCGTTTTTGCAGACCTCACTGCAGCCCACAAAATCGAAGCTTGGTCCAGATCGGAAGACCCCACTAGACTTATTAAAAACTATATCCAGTTTTCCAAAAGCTTATTTCCCTTATACCAAGCTTTTCAAAAACAATTAGAACAAAAACAACTCGCCTATCAGGGCATGGTGTACAAAAAAGCTAGTGAAAACATCGCTGCGCATTTGGAACAATCCAAATACAACTATTGTTTTATAGGCTTTAATGCCCTCAACCATGCGGAACGCAAACTCATTCAAACGAGCTTACAGCAACAAAGAGCGACTATTTATTGGGATACAGACCAAAGCTTCTTAGAAGATCCTATTCATAAAGCTGCTAGCTTCTTGAGACAACATCAAAAGTGGACGTATTTTGAAAAAAATGATTTTCAGTTTGTTGGCAATCATTACAAACAACCCAAAAACATCCACCTATTTGGTGTACCAAAACAATATGCCCAAGCCAACAAGATAGCCAATATCCTAGAGCGTATCCCACCAGAGGACCTACAAAGTACGGCTCTAGTATTGGGAGACGAAAACTTACTAGATCCTCTGATCCATTCGATAAACAATCCGTCGCAAGCCCTTAATGTTACTATGGGATATCCTTTGGAACGAACCAACTTGGCAAGCTTGTTTGAACTCCTTTTTGCAACCTATCAAAAAACACATGCAAAAGGTTGGTACCACCAACCATTGGTACAACTGCTATGCCATCCGTATATGCAACAGCTATTGCAAGGTTCAAAGAACAATATCGCTACAAAGCTCATAGAGGACATCCAAAAAAACAACCGTATACACCTCAGCACTGCGTATATTTCCCAGCAACTAGAAGACCAATCCGCTGCGGTTTCCACCTTGTTTAGGCATCCAAACCCCAAGCCCCTCCAGATCGTTACAGCTTGTAAAAACCTCATACTCGCTCTAAAAGAAAAATACGAAAAACAAGCAGATGCCGCCTTGGTTTTGGAGCATTTATATTGCTTTCACAGTCTATTTCAGCAAGTTTCGGATCTAATACAACAATATCCTTACCTAGAAACCCTACAAGATCTCAAACATCTTTATAAAGAAATATTACAATCCGAAACCGTAGATTTCGAAGGAGAACCCCTGCAAGGACTACAAATAATGGGCATGCTTGAAAGTAGAAACCTCGACTACGAAACCGTAATAATAAGTGGCCTCAACGAAGGAATACTACCTGCAGGAAAATCGCATAATTCGTTTTTTCCCTTCGACCTCAAAATCGCCTATGAGCTACCAACCTATGCCGAAAAAGATGCGGTATACACCTATCATTTTTACCGCCTGCTGCAACGTGCAAAAAACATCTATATCCTCTACAACACAGAGCCAGATGTCTTGGAGGGAAGAGAGCGAAGTAGATTTGTAAGTCAATTGCTCAGCGACCCTATTCACCATTCCAAAATCCAACACCAAATATGGAGCCCCGACTTTGAGACACAAACATCCCGTCTGCAACATATCCCCAAAAGCAAGGCACAACTCCAAGCACTAGACAAAGTCTGTGAAAAGGGTATTTCTGCTTCTGCTCTTACTACCTATGTGCGCAATCCAATCGACTTCTTCAACAGATATCTTTTGGGAATACGCCAATCGGATACAGTAGAAGAAACCATCGCCAGCAACACTATGGGAACCATAGTACACGACAGCCTAGAGGATTTGTACCAACCCATGGTAGGGAAAGTACTCACAGAACCAATGCTAAAAAAAGCCCTCCAATTGGTTAGCGAAAAAGTGATGGAAAAATGTCAGTTACACTATAAACATGGCGATGTTTCTAGCGGATACAATTACCTTATCGCACAAGTAGCCATAAGATATATCCAACAGTTTATACAATCTGAAATAAGACTGTGTAACAAACATCAAATCGAAATCCTTTCCTTGGAGGCTAGCCACGAACACCAATTTGTATTACCAAAATTGAACAAGACCATTCGCCTACGTGGCTTTATAGATCGCATCGATCGTTTCGATGGGATCACCCGTATTATCGATTATAAAACTGGCACGGTAGATGCAAAAAAACTACATATCCGCGACTGGGATTGCCTGATCGACAATTACGACTATAGCAAAGCATTTCAGGTATTGTTTTACACCCTATTGGTTACCAAAGGCAAAATAGACAAATCTATACAAGCGGGAATTATTTCTTTTCGCAATTCCAAATCAGGTTTTATGGCTTTTAATGCCGCAACTCCTCTTGTTAGCCAAGAAGACCTAGATTTGTTTTGCGAACAACTACAACATTTACTACTCGAATTATACGATTTGCAGATAGCCTTTGAAGAAAAAGAAATTCCTAGTTTGCCTTTTTAGGGCTTGGGACCATTTCGGACAGCTTCCCAAATAAGAGCATACAAGAGACAGGCGCAACAAGGCTGCAACAGCATGGGTGTATTAAGATAGATAGTATAAAAAATAGTTTAATTAAGGCTTTGTTACGGGTTATTTGTTTATTTTAGGTGTATGTAATACGTTGTGCAACATTTGACCGATGAACATAAGTTTTGACCTTGATAGTACTTTAATCCCGAATGGAAAGGAATTCGAAACTGAAAAATGTGGCAGAATTGCAAAACTGTTCGGAATTGAAGAAATACGAAAAGGAACTGCGGAATTGATTTCGGAATTAAAAAACCGAGGAAATAAAGTTCATATATACACAACATCATTTCGAACGAAAGGAAAAATAAGACGGACTTTAAAATATTACGGAATAAAAGTTGACCGAATTGTTAACCAAACTGAAAATCAGCGCCAATTAAAAAGTCTGAATATAAACTCATCCAAATTTCCACCAGCTTTCGGATTTGACATCCACGTTGACGACTCAGAAGGTGTTGGAATAGAATCAGAACGACATAATTTTAATGCAATTATAATTAAACCGACTGACAAAAATTGGATTGAAAAAATTAATACAAAAATAAAAACGTTGCACAACAACGGTAACCCTTGTACAAGCCCTTTTAATTCCTAAGAAAAAAAAGTTTTGAGTAGCTTTTAGGATGAACACCTAGCTAAACAAAAACGATACCCGTGAGACAGGCGCACCAAGGCTGCAACAACAGCGTTGGGCATTGTTAGCTGAAGGTTATTTCTTCGGTTATCGACAAATTCTTCCGTTATCAATAGCGTCTTCAGTTATTTTTGTGAAATAATTAATTATATTGTCGAGGCAAAGAGCGTTTTTAGTAAATAAATAACTATAAAATTATTGTGACAAAAAACACATACTTAACCTCAGCAATAGCATCCCTAATAGCACTCCTCTTATTAATCATTATGAATTATACTTGGCCGCAAACCGATTATTCTTTGAATGATGTAATACTAGGTAATGTACAATTATCGGAAATTGAAAAAGAGAATTTTATTTCCTCTATAGGCATAAATTACGCTTTAGACACCATCTTTATTTTTGCTTGGATTGGCTCTTGGGTTGGTTTGTTTTTACACTTTAAGCCACTGCATATTACGCTCATTGGAATTAGCTTCGTATTAAGCTTTTTTGGCGCTTTATTAGATATTACCGAAAACGCTATAAGTTTTGGGTTACTTATCGGTAACCATAAAAATGCAGAAAGTGTTTTGTTTATACACTACATTATAAGAGATATTAGTTTTTGGCTTCCAATGATAGCTTCTTTTATACTAACCATAATAATTCCATTTCAAAAAGGATTTGCCATACTATTCCTAAAATTTGCCGGAATTATTGGTGTACTATTTGCAATTCTCGGCATGTATATTCCATATTTTTCCGCTATACCCTATTATTGGTTTGGTTTATGGTTTCTTGCTTCAACAGTATTTTTATTTAGTAATTATAAAAAAGGAGTTTAACTAAGCTCCTTATAATACCTGCAACCACCACCGAACACCTTAAAAACACTAAAAAAGGATTGTTTTACAAACTATTGCTGCGGCAAATAACTACTGGAAAAACTAGTTAACGTTAGTTCCCTGCGGTATCACTCATTTCAAACACCAACTCGCCACCTTGCATAAGCTCTTGGTGTTTTACTTGGTGGTTTGGTAGCACTTTGCCGTTTAGACTAACTTGCTTCACGTATACATGGGTTTTGCTTTGGTTTTTGGCAAGTATCTTTAGGGTGTTGCCATTTTGCAACTGCAATTGGGCTTCTACCACCGCCGGACTACCCAATGCATAATATGAGCTACCAGGGGTTACGGGGTAAAACCCTAGGCTACTAAAAATATACCAAGCGCTCATTTGGCCGGCATCGTCGTTGCCGCAAAGTCCATCTACATTGGGACCGTACATGCTGTTTAGTATCATGCGAACCCGTTCTTGGGTTTTTTCAGGATGCCCTGTCCAATTATACAAATATGGGATATGGTGGCCAGGCTCGTTGCCATGCACATAGTTGCCTATAATACCATCTCGGGTGATGTCTTCGTGATGGGCAATGTATTTATCGGCTATTTCCATGGTGAAAAGCGAGTCTAACTGTTGGGTCATGCGGGCTTTGCCGCCCATAATATCTACCATATTGGGGATGTCTTGGGGTACGTACAAACCGTAGTTCCAGGCATTGCCTTCTATAAACCCTTGTCCGTGTGTATCTAGGGGATCGAAATTGGTGCGGAAACTGCCATTGGCTAGTTTGGGACGCATAAAACCTATATCGACATCGTATACATTTTTGTAATTGGTGCTGCGTTGCATATAGGTCTTGTAGGCGGTGCTGTCTCCTACTTTCTTGGCCATCTGCGCTATGCACCAATCGTTATAGGCGTACTCTAGAGTTTTAGACACAGAAGAATGACTGCGGTCTTCGGGTACATAGCCAAGATCTATATAATCGCCTATGCCCTCGAAATAACGCACGGTGGCAGTGGTGGTAGATGCATCTAGGGCTTGCTGTAGGTCGAAATCACCAACGTCTTTGGCCATGGCATCGGCTATAACGGAGGTGGCGTGGTAGCCTATCATACACCAGTTTTCGTTGGCATAATGACTCCAAATAGGCAACATTTTATGTACACTTTGCTCTTGGTGCGCTAGCATGCTTTTTATCATATCGTTATTGCGCTGGGGCTGTGTAATATTCAGCAACGGATGCAAGGCACGATAGGTATCCCAAAGAGAAAAAATGGTATAGTTTATAAAACCATCGGACTGGTGAATGTTTTGATCTAAGCCTCGGTATTGCCCATCTACGTCTTCGTAAATAATGGGAGACAAACTGGCGTGATACATGGCGGTATAGAAGGTGGTTTTGTCTTCTTCCTCTATGGTTTCTACCTGTATTTTGGCTAGTTCGGACTGCCATTTGTCTTTGGTCTCTTGTGCTACTTGCTGGAAGTTCCAATGCGGAATTTCGGCTTCCATATTGCGTATAGCTCCTGCGGTACTTACAGAAGATAGGGCCACTTTTACTTGTATTTGTTCGTTCTTATCTACATCGAAATTAAAATAGGCACGGAGGTCTTTACCTGCCATCTCGGGGAAGTTTTCTTCTTGTTGAAAACGGCGATAAAAGCCATCGTACAATACCTTGTCGTATTTCTTATGACCATAGCTTTTAAATGGTTTGGAAAAGGCTATGGCAAAAAATACTTTTTTGTCTCTTGCCCAACCTTTGGTTTGCCTATACCCTGTAATAAGGCTATCGTTTTCTACGCGTATGGAGGTCCATACGTTTTTGTTGTCGTAATGGTAAATATTGTATACCATGTCTAGTACAATATGGGCTTCGGATGCCTGGGTAAAGGTATACTGGTGCATGCCTACCCTATCGGATGCAGTAAGGGCAACTTCTATTGGGTAACTGTCTAGTGCTACGCTATAGTAACCAGGACTGGCAGTTTCTTTATCGTGGGAAAAGGTGCTGTAAAATCCTTTTTCGCCCCTTTCTGTTTGTAGTGGATCTAGAACCAGCTTGCCAGTAGTGGGCATCATAAGTATATCTCCCAAATCGGAATGGCCAGTACCGCTAAAATTGGTATGGGCAAAGCCTATAATGGTGCTGTCTCGGTATTGGTAGCCTGCACAGTATTCGTAGGTGGTGCCATTATAGGTGCCATCTGCCTTATGCAGACGCTCGAAATTGGTTTGTGGACTCAGCTGTACCATTCCAAAGGGTGCTGTAGCCCCAGGGAATACATGGCCCATTTTGCTGGTTCCTACAAATGGATTTACATATTGGGTTACATCTGCTATAGCAGAAATTTGTTTTGGCAGTTCTTTTGTTTGCTTACAAGCAAATACAAGAAAACACACTAAAAAATAGCGCAGATTTTTCATAGGTTTTTAGTTGGTTTATGTAGCCACATTTCCAGTTCATATTGGACTATAGGCTGCTGTAATCCCGCAAGGGTTATTTGTTGTATTTTTTCTTTTTGTTTGGCGTTTACATTATTCATTTTTACTTCTGGAACTAATTGCTGAATAGCCAGTAAGAAACTTTGCCACAAATGCACCGCTGTACATTCTATTTGTGCTATATAGCCACTTTCTGTATTTAGTACTACATAGGCTACTAGGTTTTCTTGTTGTATATACCCAAAACAACGGTATGGCATATCTACCACCCTATGGTATTGGTTATCCCAGGCATATAAATTATTATAACGAAGCATGGTTTCCTTTAGTTGGTCAAAGGAAATGGCTTGTAAGCTCAATGGTTTGGTGGCTTGTGCTTGCAACACCCCACTAAAACAAGGATAATCTGCACAGATAGAAAACCCTACATTTTGGTAAGCCTTTATCGCTTTTTTATTTTCAATTATAACCTCTAACAATAGTAATTTTACGTCACTTGGTTTTAAATCTGCAATGGCTTGTGCGTACAAAGCCTGTACTATTTTTTTTCCCCTATAGGCGGGTATTACTCCTGTTCCGGCATTGTAGGCAGTAAGCACCCCACGACTAGGCCCTATTGCTTGCAGTACAAACCCTACCAATAACTCTCCGTCAAACATGCCGTAGGAGTTGGCAAAATCTACTCCTGTGCCTTGCCAGCGTTGTCGGAAATAATCCGGATCCTTTGGCATTTCTACAAAGTAATTCTCAAAGGCCGTTAAGAAACAGTCTAAAATGGTATGAAAGGAGGTATGTTCTAAGGTTTTTATTTGCATTTGTTGGTTGTTCGTTCTTCAAAAACAAGAAATTATTTGGAGAGACAGGCATCTATAGCATCTATTAAAGCTTGTATGTCTTCCTTGGTATTGAACAGATGAATGGCTACTCTTAAATAAGGTCCTCTTATAGAAACAAATACTTGTCTTTTGGCTAGTTCTGTTTTTAAGGTTTCTGTTTCTACACCCGCAGGTACAGGCAAAGCAAATATATGAGATGCCTTAGAATTTAAAGATGTAGTTTGGACTCCTATTTTCTCTAAGTATTGTATTAAGGGAGCTCTGAGTGTTTCGGCATATTTTTTTATATTCTCAGGTTGCCAATCTAATATTTGTTGTAAACCCGCATTTAACACAGGAACCAATAAGAAATTGCTAGATTCTCCTACATTAAAACGGGCAGCACCAGCTTTGTAGTTTTCCTGATACTGGGTAAGGGCCTCAAACTTTTCGGCTTCTTCTCTATTTAACCAGGCCTCTTCTAAGGGTTTTCCAAAATTAAATTTCTTATCTATATAAGCTACGGCAATACCATACGGACCAAACAACCACTTGTAGGTAGCACATACCAATACATCTATCTTGCAAGCCATTACATCTATAGGCTTAGCACCTACAGATTGGGTGCCGTCTACCATAAATATAGCACCGCTTTCTTTGCATTTTTTTCCGATGGCCTCTAAATCAAACATATAACCATTCATCCAATGTACAGAAGATATGAGTACTACGCTGGTATCTGGTGTAATCGATGCTAAAAGATTTTGATTCCAGTTGCCTGTGGCGGTTTGGGCAACTACTTCTAAGGCGTTATTGTTTTCTTTACACCAACGTTCTAAGGAGAAATAACCACTAGGAAACTCATCGGATACCGTGATGGCCTTGCCGTCTTTTTTGCCTTCAAGATTTTGTAAGGCGCTGGCAAAACCATAAGAACAAGAAGAAACCAATACTACTTGGTCCGCCTCACCACCTATCAATTTCCCAAATAACTCTTTGGCTTTTGTAACTGGATCAAAAAAATCTTTTACTTCCAAATTTACAGGAATGCGCTCCCGCTTCAAAGCCCGTATACAAGCATTCTCCGCCGACCGCAACATAGGCGCTTTGTATGCACAATTTAAATAATGTATGTCTTGATCTAATTGAAAGAGGTGTTTTTGGCAATTCATTGGTCTTCTCATTTTTGCTACCTATTATATAAGTTTTGTCAAATAACCTGAGTTCGATATGAATTATTTACTCAGAAGCCTTATATATAGTGTTTTTTTAACTTCTCGAGCTAGGAATAGACCTTCGAAGCCACGCCTAATCTAAGAAATTCAAAAACCACTGTGTGCTTAGGGTTCATCCAACTCACGTTAAATATATAAAAAACTTCAAATGGAGACAAAAAACGACATATTTCCATTTAGTGATCATATTGTAAACCATCCTGTGCTCCCAAGAAAAAGCTTAGGTATATGGGACTAGTGAGAAAACCTTTGACAAGAAAAAAGCCATGTCGCAAACATCATATATATCAAAATGCAGCAAGGACTCCAAAAGATATCCACACTCCAAGTAAACAGCCTATCTATAATTCTATATCGAAGTCCTTGGCAATACCTTCAAAAAGGTATTGTCCCGACAGCAAAACATTCTTTTCCATTTATATAAAAACACTAGAGCTGCTTGATTAAAGATATAAACAAAACAAATTTTTAATTTTCTAAACCTCTTCATTAATGGCTGGACAGACAATATAGGTTATGACCATATACTAGAATATCCCACAATACTAGGCCAGTGCCGAAAATGGCTATTCAAAAAACAGATATCACAAACAACTAATCTTGTTTTAAAACAAATTCAAATTGGAAACGAGCACACCATCTGCATCCGCATATAAATATTTACCATGATGAACACGAACCCCGTTGATAACCAAGGTTTCTCCCAAATAGCCCACATCCCTTTTTATACTCTTGATAGGGGAAGTACCTAAGGCCTTGATGCCCACATTCATTCGATTGATTGCTTTAGAATCTCGGATGGCTCCATACACGATTATTCCTTCCCAACCGTTGTCTTGGGCCAATTTGGCCAACTTATCTCCCACCAAAGCACAACGCATCGATCCGCCGCCATCTACAAACAAAACCTTGCCTTCTCCAGGTCGCTCCAATTGTTTGCGCACACGACTGTTGTCTTCATGTACTTTGAGGGTAACAATTTTTCCTTTAAAATTGTCCTTTTTGCCAAAATGCAGCCAACTCTCGTTGACAAATATTAACCTTTTGGGATAAGCATCATACAAATCTGCAGTGATTATTTCCATATTTTTGAATTTAAAAATGATTAAACAGTTCTGGCCGTTATACAACGGCTAATTGGCTCTAAAAAAACTTGATGGTAAGTGTTCCCCTAAATTTAAGAAATTTCTAGGAAATAACCTGCTAAATTGCTATATATGAGATGTTTTTTTTATCATGAAAAATACTATTCCGCTTTCTTTTATGACAGCCACAATTGTTTTATCGCAGGGTTTCAAATTACAAATTGACCAATAGCCTCAAAATTGTCGCTTACTTCTTTGCTAATTCGCAAAAACATTTGACAAATAACTTGAGTTCGATATTATTTTTTTACACCGAAGCCTTAGATAGTGCTATTTGATCTAAAAAGACGCATCTCAAACCCTTAAATACCTTTTCTAATTTAAAATTACCTCAAAAAATAGCCCTTCGCCCCCCTAGTCTGTGAAAATCAAAAACCACTGTGTAAGGTAAATCGAACTCACGTTAAATATCACTTTTTGGTATTTGCCATAAAAAGTTCGGCAAAGGATATTCAATTCTCCCCATAAATTTCCTTGCGAATGATACGTTCGCTTATAGGCCTAAGTCTTTTTCCTGTAATAGGATGTTTGCCCCCGCTGGTAAAAAATGTGACTTCTCCTTGATGTTTATGATACCAGTACAAGGGTTTTCCATTATCAAACAAAGTCATCGTCGAATCTAAAACTACCATTCTAAAATCGTCTACCAGCTTCTGATCATAGGTTAGGCTTTGTTGTCCTTCATTACAAGGGCTCGATACATACCTGTTTTCTTGCCATGTCATGCATTTAGAAATCTCCTTTTCTGTCTTCAAAACAGTTGCATCCGAAGCAAACATAGTACCCAACCATATCCCTCCAACAACTAAAAAACCTAAGGCAAAAAACCTGGGTGTAGTCAAGCTTTTCATCTTAATGGCTCGGGTACCATTTTCTACCTCATCCTTGCTATTAGACACGCTTTTCTGTATAGGAGTATTGGCTTCATTTTGCTGCAGTCCTTCTTGCATGCTTATTTCGAAATTTTTTCGAAAAACCGTGTATGGTCTATGCTTAAAATCGAGGAGTAGTGCTATCATATCTAACCTGGGAACTTCAGTTGTGTTTGTTCCTTCTTTAAGAAATTTTTCTATGGAACGAAACTTGCCGTTTCTTATACTTTTTAGGATTGCTTGCTCTTCTGCTTGTTCTGTGTATTTAAAATAAAACTGCAGAGTTTTCTTGTCCATTTCGTCTGTAGATTGTCTATATAACAAGATGCAAGCTTCGCGTATCAAAGCCTCTGTTGGATGTACTAAATAAACACTTAAATCTCCTCCTTTGTCTGCCTGATATTTTTGAAAAAGCTGTTTTCGATATACTGTTACTGTATCCATTCTTTCGATTTCAATCTGAATTTTCCGTATAATCCGAATTCCACGTATCCTGTGCCAGCACAGTACCCTACCCCCCCTACATTTGCTTCAGAATTGGAATTGTCCTCTAAAAACAAAAATAGACAAACCAATTTAAAACCAGAAAAATACTGCTAAAAACTGTGGTTGTTTGTTGGGAAGTAAGCCCCCTCATTTTTTTAGTTGTCTTTTTCAAAATCACTTCCCCGAAAGCGAGGCGCCTCCTTTCATTTATCGGCCTAGTTGACGTCCATGGGCTCAAACCCCATGCAACTACTGGCATGTTTAATTTTCAAATTATTTTATTATGAAAAAGTTCTTATTATTGATGGCTATTATATTATCCAACAGTTTCTTATTTTCTTGTACAACTTCCGATCTAACTTCGGAGAATGCCCTCTATCCAACCCAAGCAACGGTAGGTGACGATGGGGATGTTCCTCCCCCCGATCCGGAAGAAGATGACGAGGAAGAAGCGGAGGAAAATAATGGGGAGAATTAATTTTTGTAGAATATAAATTACTACTTTAGAGGGATGAAATACAAAATCGTTTTATCCCTCTTTTTGGTTATAGCTATTTCTCATCCTTTGCATGCAGAATTCCCAAAAAAGACCAAGGATAGCCTTGGGTACGATGCCCTCAGAGCTAAAATAAGATCTCTAAAAAAAGAACAAAAGATAGATAGCGCATATTGGTATGCCAAGCGGCTTCTCTATGCAGCAAAAAAGACTGGTCGGTTCAAGAAAGTTGGAAAAGCCTATCGCTATTTGGGTTTTTATGCCTATGAATTACAAAAAATAGACAGCGCTTTTTATTATCATACCAAAGCCTACGAAAACTATTTGCAAACCAAAAGCAGCATCGCTATAGTCAACACGCTGATATCCATGGCAAACAACCAAAATATACTGGGCGATTATACTGGGAGCAAAATCACGGCTATAGAAGCGTTGCGCTATTTAAAAAAGAACCAAAAACCCCACAAGCATGCTACCCTACACCATTTGATAGCAGTAGCACTCAAAGAAAACGGCCAAGCCAAAGAAGCCTTGGAATGGAATCGAAAAATCTTTGAAGAAATCTTGCCACAAATTCCTTCCAAAGAGGTCCAACGCAGAGATTTGCTCAAATACCAAAACACCAAGGCCAATATACTGGCAAACCTACAGCAATATGGAGCCAGCATTGCGGTATTGGAAGCGATCCTCCAAGACAGCCTTACACGCCAAAAGTCCGAAATGAAGGCTAGGTACACTACCAATCTAGGAAGAGTGAAGTGGCTAGAAAACAAGCACAATACCGAGAGTGAAGCCTTGTTCTTAGAGGGATTTCGACTGAGAAAAGCTCTAAACAGGCAAACCGATTTGATCTCCAGCAGTGTACATCTGGCCAATTATTACCAAAAAACACAGCCCAATAGCGCACTGCAGTATGCCAATTTGGCCCTAGACTACGCCCAAAAGCTGCAAAATCCAAGGAGCATTTTGGAAGCCCTAGAGGTACTCATTCCACTAAAAATAGCCGCAAAACAAAACATTGCCCCTCTGGCTATATTGCAGCAAGAGATTCAAAAAAAACGATACCTATTGTTTCAAAAAAACCGCGATATCTATGCCTCTACTCGATTTAACAACCAAAAGCTCCGAGCAGAGAAAACTCAAAAAGATCTCGAACTAGCTAGACAAGAGGTTGCTTTACAACGACAAGAAAAAAGAAATTTCACCCTCGTTGGATTGGTCATTTGCTTGTTGATACTAGGATTGGGGCTGTATTTGTATTTCTACAAAAAGAACCAGCTTATACGCGTAAAAGAGCGCCATAGAACCCAACGTGTGCTTTCCAAAACTTTGCATGATGAGGTCGGGAGTTCCCTTTTTTTGTCGGTGCACCAATTGCAAAGTCTCAAACAAGACAAACTGTTGCCTATAATAGATAGTTTGGATAAAGTATACGAAAAAATTCGTTCCTTCTCTAGAGAACAGTATGTCGAAACTGGTTCTGCCTATGCAGAAGAAATCAAAGACTTATTACATGCCTATTCGGACGATACCGTGCAGATTATCCTATCCGAAACAGAAGATGGTTTTTGGGAAAACATCCCTTCTACCATAAAAGAAGAACTGTATTTTATCATCAAAGAACTAATGACCAATATGCACAAACACAGCACGGCTAGCTTGGTCTCTGTGCAGTTTAGCAAAACCTCCAAAAAACTACATATACAGATAGTAGATAATGGCATCGGTGTGGATTGGAAACAATCCTCCAAGAAAAATGGATTGATGCATGTGGAAAACCGCACTAAAGATCTCAAAGGAAAATGTATTTTTGAATCGCAACCCCAGCAAGGATTTAAAACCAAAATAAGCATTCCGATTTAATAGAAATGATGTATAAAAGAATTTTGATAGCCGAGGATGTAGACAACGAACAATTGGGCATCTGTAGTTTTGTATCTGAACACACCTCTGCAAAAGTAGATAGGACTCCCTACTGCGACAAGGCCTTAATGATGCTTACCCAAGCCAGAGAAGAAGGCCAAGCTTACGATCTGCTGCTCACCGATCTGTCTTTTCAACAAGACCATCATCCCCAGCAACTCTCAGGCGGATTAGAATTGGTAGAAGCGGTAAAAAAGCAGATTCCCGATCAGAAAATCATCGTGTTTAGCGCCGAATCCAAATCGGCCATTATCAAAGAACTGATCAACAATCTAGAGGTGAACGCCTATGTTTGCAAAGGCAGACACGGTTTGAAAGAACTGGGAAAAGCACTAACTGCCGTTGCAAACACGCAACAATTTACATGCCCAATTGCCTATAAGGCGCTGAGCAGTAAAAACATTATAGAACTGAACGAATACGACAAAAAAATCTTGTTCCTACTTGCCAATGGCTACAAACAAGGAGAAATCAGTAGCTATTTTGCCCAAGAAAATATCAGTCCTAGTGGAATTCGTTCTATCGAAAGCAAAATCAGCAAACTCAGAGATGCATTCAATGCCAAAAACAACACTCAATTGGTGTTTATAGCCCAATCGCTTGGGTTGATTGGAGGAAAATAAAAAGAACTATGAAATATCTCCTTTACTTATCTTTTATTCTTTTTTTAGGACTACAAAGCACTCCCAAAGAAGTCTATATCTGCAATAGCACTGCTAGCAAAGCCTATCACCTAAAAAAAAACTGTAAGGGCTTAAAAAATTGTAAAGCAAAAATAAAAAAGGTATCCTTAAAGAAAGCACAAAACTACGGCAGAAAATTGTGTAGATGGGAGAAGAAATAGTTTTGTTACCTATATCGTACACACACGCATCCCTACCTACTCAAAACCTTAACGAACACATCCCACGCACGCTGCCCAAAATTCCATCCCTTAGATTTTTACCTCCAAAATTTAGCGCATACCGACGAACTGAGCACACAAGATTACTTGTTTTTTGCTGTCTTCATTCCAGTAATTTTGAATGCTATAAAAAAAGGCAACCATCTATAGGCAAGGCTGGGTATTCCCTTTATAACAATTATTAGCATTTCTAGCCTAAAATAATCTAAATTATAGGTCATATTTCTACATAAAATATCCAAAAAACTAGACCTATCTCCCTGAAAAACAATTTCAATATCATATTTATACGTACAAAATTTTACACACCCTTCTTTTTTAAGGGGCATATTTTATAATAATCATATTTCTGTGGGGATTACCCCTATTTTTTTAGGGGTTATATTTCTAAATTGCTAGATTTGAGGGAATCAAACTAACTTTTTATGAAGAAAATCGAAGCTATCATCAGAAAATCAAGGTTCGATGCCGTAAAAAAAGCGTTGCATCAAATCGAAGTTAATTTTTTTAGCTACTGGGACGTTACCGGAGTAGGAAACGAAAAACAAGCGCACGTCTATAGAGGTATTACCTATAGTACCGCCGATATACAAAGACGCTATCTTACCATCGTAGTTACCGATACGTTTGTGGAACGTACCGTAGAAGCCTTACTCGAGTCGGCTTATACCGGAGAGGTAGGAGATGGAAAAATATTTGTATCCGATGTTATAAACTCCTATCGCATACGCACCAAAGAAAACGGAGAAAAAGGAATTAACTAACTAAAAACTACAGTATGGAAACCGGATTATTTACAGCAAACAACGTATGGATGATGGTATGTACCGCCCTGGTATTTTTTATGCACCTAGGGTTCTCTTTCTTAGAGATTGGTCTTACCCGCCAAAAAAACACCGTAAACATCTTATTTAAAAATATATTTATTATTTGTGTAGGACTAGTATTGTACTACATAGGCGGCTTTAACCTTATGTATCCTGGAGAGTTTAATGGCTATATAGGATTTGCAGGCTTTGGACTTCCTGTGCCAGAAAACGGTCTTACACCAGACTATGCAGATGGTGGGTATACGTATTTTACCGACTTCCTATTTCAGGGAATGTTTGCCGCCACAGCAGCTACTATAGTATCTGGGGCAGTAGCAGAACGTATTAAACTAGAAAGCTTTATGCTATTTACCGTTATATATGTAGGACTTATCTATCCTATTGTTGGCTCCTGGCAATGGGGAGGCGGATTTCTCTCTACCCTAGGCGGAGATGAGGCTGGCTTTTACGATTTTGCAGGCTCTACCCTAGTACACTCTGTTGGCGGATGGGCTGCCATTATAGCCGTATGGCTGCTGGGACCACGTGTGGGCAAATTTGGCGAAGATGGCAAACCTAAAGCCATCCCAGGACATAACTTGCCTCTGGCAGTAGCTGGGGTGCTTATTCTATGGCTCGGATGGTTTGGCTTTAATGGCGGATCGGTACTCTCGGCAGACCCTGCCACCACCTCTCTAGTGCTTACCACCACCTGCCTTGCTGCAGCAACTGGCGGTATAGGTGCCTTTTTCCTAAGTACAATTATGTATAAAAATTTCGACCTTACTATGTTTTCCAACGGAATCTTAGGCGGACTAGTAGGTATTACTGCTGGAGCAGATCTTATGAGCCCCTTCGAAGCCATTATTATTGGCCTCTTGTCTGGTGCCCTTATTGTACTGGCAGTTGCATTTATAGACAGACTAAAACTAGACGATCCCGTGGGTGCTATTGCCGTACACCTTATCTGCGGAATATGGGGTACTCTAGCAGTAGGTATCTTTGGCGATAAGGCAGGTATTACACAACTCGGCTACCAGGCTGTTGGCGTACTAAGCACCGCAGTATTCTGCTCGCTTACCGCCTTTGTAATTCTCTTTAGCCTTAAGAAAACTATGGGAATACGCGTTTCTAAACTAGAAGAAGTAGAAGGACTAGATATGCACGAACATGGTATGGATGCCTATTCCGATTTTCGTATGAATCAGCATTAAGAAAACTATCAACTAACTATTTATAAGGTAAACGGAGCGTTTGGCAGAACGCTCCGTACCATCCTTTCCTAATCATCTATTTGTCTAACCATCTCTCCAAACAGAGAGAATAATCTTTAGAATTATGAGAAAGAATTTTATTGTAAACCGCAACGTTTTAAGCAGTTTCTTCCTAAGCCTAGGATGCCTATGTAGCCTTATGGCACAAGAAGAAACCGAAAAACCCTGGAAGTTTAGTGGCTCTATAGATACCTATTTTCGCCAAAACCTCAACGGCCTCAACAAAGATATTCCTTTAATTACGGATAGCCAAATTACAGGCTATGTACCGCCTTCTGCACCTGCGAGCTCCTTTGCTAACGATGCTGGTTTTGCGCTAGGTATGGTAAATGTAGTGGGTTCTTACGAGGGTAAAAAATTTGGTGCCGTAGCCGATTTGGTGTTTGGCCCTAGAGGCGAAGATGCCGTTTTTGGCTCCCCAGTTGGGTCTACCAACATTATTAACCAGTTATACGTGTACTGGCAGGCCACAGATAAGCTAAAACTTACCCTAGGAAACTTTAATACCTTTTTGGGGTACGAAGTTATTAGCCCTGTAGATAATTTTCATTACAGTACTTCCTACCTGTTTAGCTATGGGCCGTTTTCGCATTCGGGAATTAAAGCAGATATAGATCTTGGCGGTGGCGTTTCTGCCATGCTTGCTATTATGAGTGCTACCGATTTTACCGATCGTAATCCTTTCGGAAAATACTCTCTAGGCGCACAGTTGGGCTATAAAGACCAGTACCTTAATATACTCTATGGCGAGCAAGGCTTCGACCGCGCTATAGTAAATGGCACTGCGCAAGATATAGACATAGACCCCCTGTTTCAGATAGATTATACTGGCGGTATACAATTCTCCGATAGCTTCTTTACCGGTATTAATGCCAGCTACCAAGCCACAGACGATGTTGGCTTCTATGGCGTTGCCCTCTACCCAGAATACAGCATTAGCGAAAACACCGCACTAGGCATACGCGCCGAGTTTTTTAAAGAACTAGAAGATGGCGGCCCGGTTTATGGTGCCGATACCGAAACCTGGGCACTCACCTTTACCGCAGATATGCATTTTGGCCCACTAACTATTAAGCCCGAACTGCGCTACGACAAGGCTAGCATCTCCCCCTTCCTAGACAGCGATCTAGAACCACAGGACAACCTTGCCTCCTTTGTGCTCGCGGCTATATTTCATTTATAATTATAGCTGTCTGAACATAAAATATCTGGTATCTTTTGTGAAAAAGAGGAATTTTAGAATATAAAAGATATCCCTTAGGTATTTCGCTTCGATTTCTTTTTTGGGTGTGCCCCCGCCCAAAAGGTCGGGGCCGGGCTGTACGTTTGTAGTTTTTTGCGCTGCCAAAAGCTTTGCTAGCATTACGTGGGCTTCCTTTGGTCGCCTCCGTCTGCAAGCGCAGCTAGTTTAGCACCCCAAAAAAGCTACCACTGCCATCCCTCACACAAGCTATATTACTAAATGGGAGCTACTACCATTTCTGGTGTATACCAACTGGCGTTGAAAAAAGCAATACCATTTCAAGTGTAGAACAACCCCAACAAATAGCCCTTCAAAGCCACGACTAGCCTAAGAAAATCAAAATAAATCTATAGAAAGCCTTATAAACAGCAATCTTTTTTCTAAAAAGCCTTGAATTAAGGGTTTACCTGCACCTTTTTAATCCAAATTTCACTATTTATAAGGCTTCTGTGAAGATAATTTATATCGACCTCACGTTAAATAACTTTACCAAACCTCTTGTTCTTTAAAAGAACCATGTGCTTTTATAATTGAAATTAATTGGTTTTTTATTTCTTGCATTGGTTTATCGCTAGGTCTGTAATTGTTTGCAGCTATTAAATAAAGTTTGTTTTTCTGTTGAATCCATATCCAATTAAAAACCTTAAAATGAATGGTAACTTCCTTATAATTATTCAAACTCTTTATACACGAAATAGGTTCTTTTTCACTATCAAAAACCCATTCCATTAAGCGTATATTTTCATATTGGTGTTTTAAGAAAGAAACAGACATTATTTTTGCTTTACTAAAATTAGAATTCTTAAAATCACTGGAGAGCTTGGCCATAAAGCTGTTTTTTTCTAGATGTTTTATGCTTCGTTCTACATCTTTTGCATGAGAATTTTTTGTATCGTCCTCAAAAGAGGAAGATAATACGGCATTCCATTCTAAAAATTCTTTCGACACTTTAGGTTCTAGCTGACTAAATGTTATAGAAAAAGTTTGAATAGGTTCTTCTACTATGGTTTCTACACTGTCTTTAACACTTATTTTATTTGTTTGTAGGGTATTTTTTTTAGGTTGCTCTTTACAAGAAATAACGCTACCTATGCATAATACGAGGATGATTATATTTTTCATGATCTAACAATTATTAATGGAGGACGAGTTGCACTTTCATATTGTGCTGTAAGTAATCGATTGTTTCCTATTTGAAATTCACTTTGCAAACCTGTAAAAGATTTTATGGTATTATTAAACCTATCCCATATTTGCTCCAAGAGGGTTATGGGGTCCTCTGTGAATGAAAAAACCGGCATACCCGCCAAGCTTCTTCTTGCATGGTAGTAATATAATCCCAATCCAAATTATGTTTGCTCATCTGCTAGTCCAACGATTCTAACCTCTCTTGACCAAGTTCGATGTACTCCAAAACGTATTGCTTCAAATTCTTCGGATATTCTTGATCCTGTAGTATTTGTTCCTGAAACAATCACTCGATATAATGGTACTTGATACACAATATATGGCCTAGGACGTTCTGGAAAACTTAAAATATGGGCATTTCCAATGGTTTCTCTAGTAACAGTAACTATTGCATTTCTCATAGATTTAAGGCGTTGTAAAGATGAGACTAAAAAAGTATTCTACCAAAATAGCTTATTTCTTTAGTAACACAAAACTTTTACTTACAACATATGGTTTTATTTCAATCCTGTCCTAAATAACGTGAGTTCGATATAACTTACGCACACAGTTTATTTTGATTTTCTTAGGCTAGGCGTGGCTTTGAAGGGCTATTTATAGCTCGAAAAGATCACAACGACGCATAAGGAAAGACAAAATAAATCTATAGAAAGC
>JAOXRU010000567.1 GCA_025800395.1 Flavobacteriaceae bacterium | reverse complement strand
CCCCAAAACCCCAAAACCCCAAAACCCCGTCAAGCGCATAAAAAGTTGAGAAAGATTGTTATTATTAAATAATTAAATAAAATACTTATAATTTAATGGTATACTTGTGCCCTTATGCACACCCCTCCGGGAAAGATAGTTGCCTTCAAGTTGCCAGCATGGTAGTATACTCTGTTTGGATTGGACATGGAGCAATAGCTGCTCCTGGCTCAGTCATCTCTGGCCTTGCTACAACTTTTGCCCCGGGCGGTCCAAGCTCTATTACTCATTGGTGGTGTCAGATACAGACCGAAGACCCAAATATTTGGTACTGTGCTCAGTTTCAAAAAATCGATGGGAAAAACGTTCTCTGTCTTATTAGACTTTCTTCAAAAGCGGAGGTAAATAAATATGGTGAAACTGCAGCAGGTAGATATGGCGACGAACCTCTATATACATGTAAGGCTAGCCTTCAACCAGGACATAAATCCTTGAAAATGCATCAAATTTATTCTATCATGGCAAAGGCGAATGATAAATACTCACTTGTTTCCAATAACTGTCAGCATTTTTGCCTGTATCTTATGAAAGCGGCAAGATATGTCGTTTTTCACGCAAAATCTCGTAAAAAACTTAAATAAATTTGTTTTGGAGCCAGTTCAATCAATCAGAATAAAAATGGGGTTTTGGGGTTTTGGGGTTTTGGG
>JAOXRU010000549.1 GCA_025800395.1 Flavobacteriaceae bacterium | reverse complement strand
AATTTCTCTTGCAGCTTCACCGCAAAACTTTGCCTTCATGCAAATAATACTAGCCTTTTAAAAGTCTTATTTTCCGTCGCCATGCTTCTGCAGCAATGATAATAGTCTGAGTATTAATTATTTAACCGATAGTGCATTCTCCAGAAAATGCCCAAATGCGCATTGCATGATGTTATAAGTCATTAGTCCGAAAAAACAAATTCTGAAACTATATAACTATCTATAACAACCAAAAGCTCTACAGACACAATTATTAATCAGTCAACAGACTCTACTTAGTATAAGTATCCATCGCCAACTTTTCCGGTCATGGCGCGCCAGTAGCCATTCAGCGGTTTGTCGTGGGATAATTAGATTCCAAAATGGCGGCCCGTTTCACCACCGGAAGTAAAATTGTCACAAGTTTAACTGCTGGTCAAATGTACCGCTTTACAGCCACCTCAACACAAACTGCCGGTTTAGAAAGCTGACGTTTTGCTCGAAATTTTGGTACCAAACATGTTTACTTTCGTGGATTTTTTACGCGTACAAAATCCTCTGGAATTCTCTATCGCTCGCGAATCGAAAGCGGCGAAGTCATGCTGGAGCTGAGCCATTTTTTAGTATTTTTCATCGCAAAAACCGAAATGTAAAAGTATTCGCTATTTG
>JAOXRU010000545.1 GCA_025800395.1 Flavobacteriaceae bacterium | reverse complement strand
CCAAAACCCCAAAACCCCAAGGCAAATAAAAACCGTGGCTAATAAGTTAATAATATATTTTATTTAAGGAATAAAAATGGGTAACCTTTGCTCAGGAGGTGCTGATGATAAAGACGCCAAAGTAGATGTAAGTGAACTCGCATATTCTCAGCCCAGCTCTTCGCTAGCTTTGGCGAGGTGCATGGCTGGATAATCCTGCCCAGTATGGAGCTAGTGACGCTTGACTGTCCCCTTTTGAATAAGAGATTTTCTTCAACGACATCTTCCAAAGTTGTCCCTAATTCTTCCCCTATAGACCAAGAAGAAGGGCGGTAAAGGCAAGAAAGATAAGTCCAAGGGTGGCAAATCTAAGGATAAATCTAAGTCTAAAGGAGACAAGAAGAAGTCTAAGAAATAGTTAGATAGACAATTCGAGGAAATCTTGAGTCATCCCACCCTGTGGAAGGTGTGTCTAATGATTTTCGACGATAAGAAATTGTAAAAATAGCTGATTCCTTCCTCTCCCGATCTTTTAGAATAGGCTTTTGGGACATAATACAGGATTTCCTATTTTCTGCGAACGGCAGGAATTATGGAAAACCAATCATTAGATTCAATCTGATGACAAATAGAGGGGTTTTGGGGTTTTGGGGTTTTGGGG
>JAOXRU010000542.1 GCA_025800395.1 Flavobacteriaceae bacterium | reverse complement strand
CCCCAAAACCCCAAAACCCCAAAACCCCTCTTATTATATTCTCAATTGACAATAATGGATAAAACGATTCAAGCATGGCTTCGGAAGATACTAAAATGCATACAAATATTGGTAATCGGCAGGTGGGATGTGAACCACCTTAAAGTCCCTTCAGAAGGTATGCGAAACAAATTTATAAAAACTAGGAAAGAAATGTGGTTGCTCCAGGACAATATGCTACCATATAATTATTAGCAATAACACGATGTTTAGTCTCCCTTTCTTTTATAGGCGCTCTTTGGGACAAGTTTTGCCTTACCACCGGTTGGGGTGCACAGGACTTCTCCGCATCTAGACAAAAGGTTATTCAGAGTCTTTCAAGGTTTTGGCAAACACTTCAAACAGAGAATGGATATAAAAACAAGAAACTTACTCAGCACAGACAACGATGGTCTGGGAGTGGGAGAATACAACATTGATGGCTCCGCAGTTTGGACATTTGACATCCATAAAGTAAGAATTTGGAGTCTGGACAAATCTCTTCAACTTGTTCTTTGATTCCTCTTCGATTGGGTCGTAGTTTAGCAAATCGATCTCCATTTGTGTTATTATTTTGGATTATTTAATAATAATTTTACTACAATTAATATTGTTGATATGGGGTTTTGGGGTTTTGGG
>JAOXRU010000536.1 GCA_025800395.1 Flavobacteriaceae bacterium | reverse complement strand
CCCCAAAACCCCAAAACCCCAAAACCCCTGTAACAATAAACTATAAAGAAATTATTATTAATATATTTCATTAAAAATGGTCAAGGATAGCTTACTTCAAAGAAGAACCGGCAAAGAGGCAATCAAGTAGGTTATTTCGTGCTGGTAGTTCGCCTGCTGGTGGGGTAAAAATCTCTCTGTCAGAGCCTTTTTGGGAGAATCATATTTTGGAAAATTTGATAAATTAAATATTAAATGAGTGTCTATTTAGATTATACCAAACCGGAGTATTCTCAGGATACAGAAGATCCAGACTCAATCAGGACCCAAATCAGGCTTTGATCCATATTGAGGGTTGCCAGGACCTCAAGGGAGCCAGATTCTACCTCGGAAAGAAGGTTGTGCTCCTTCGTAAAGCTGAAACTGAGAAAAATGGAACTAGATATAGAGCCGCATGGGGAAAGGTTATTAGCACTCACGGAAAGAGCGGAGTCGTTAGAGCCAAGTTCAGAAGAAATCTCCCAGGAGAGGCCATTGGAGAGAAGGTCAGAGTTCTATTGCACTAAATTTCAGCTTATCGCTAAGAGGCTTATCTAATGCTAATTATCAACTTCAATTTGGAATGTTAAAATCGGGGTTTTGGGGTTTTGGGGTTTTGGGG
>JAOXRU010000138.1 GCA_025800395.1 Flavobacteriaceae bacterium | reverse complement strand
TTGATCGTTTCATGCAACTAATGGATACTGGCAACTGGATAGTAAATCCTGTGCGAGATAAAAATGGTAAAATTTCCTTTTTGCGACTGCGAAAAGCCACAGCAGAAGAAAAACAAATGCTAGAAATAGATTTAGAAATATCGGACAAAATAGGAACTTCTGCCCCAGCTTTTGACATGATAAATTTAGAAGGGATTCGGCTGAACAACCAAAATACTAAAGGAAAAGTGGTGGTACTCCAGTTTTGGTTTGCTAATTGTATACCTTGTATACAAGAAATACCCGACCTTAATGCGGTATATCGCAGATACCAAGAGGATACCGATGTAGTATTTGCTGCAATTACTTTTGAAAACACCAAAGATGCCACCATATTTAAAACGAAACATGCTTTTGCTTATCCTATTGTTGCCAATGCCAAAGCTACTTGCCAAGCCTTTGGCGTACTTACATATCCTACACATATTATATTAGACAAAAGAGGTAAAATATTGGAATACCAAACAGGGGCTATATATGCTGCTACCCTAATCGACCGCATAGAAACCGCCAAGA
Organism: Flavobacteriaceae bacterium; assembly: GCA_025800395.1. GTDB lineage: Bacteria > Bacteroidota > Bacteroidia > Flavobacteriales > Flavobacteriaceae > JAOXRU01. The sequence goes on along the minus strand of JAOXRU010000138.1, from coordinate 191 downwards.
AAAAAGAAGTCTCTAGCGTAAGGAAATAGAGAATTATAATGTAATACCATTTCTAGTTCTGATCCTTGAGAAATAAGTTTCCTTTAATACCTTAAAGATTAGCTGTCTTTTTTTGCCTAATTGTTCCTAAAAATAAGGTTTCTATTATTCTGCCTGCCTCCTTTGCGTTTATGCACCATAAAACCAGCTTT
>JAOXRU010000510.1 GCA_025800395.1 Flavobacteriaceae bacterium | reverse complement strand
GTACATAACTCAATACAGGCGCACCAAATGGCTGGTTTGGGTAAATATTTGCTCGGTGGAGGGTAATTCGGCTGGCATTTTCTTCCAGGTGTCACCTGGAAGTTTTGCAATAGAGGAAAAATGAATGCCTATTATTTTCGGGAGGATAAAAACTGCCGTTTTGGTGCGATAAAAGATCAGCTACCATCTTCGGAAGGCAAATATCAGCTGCTAAATTCGTGAAATAAAATTCCTTTCCCTACAATTTTCTATCATTTAAATTTTCACCTACCACATCCGAACAGATCAAATAGTGTTAGCTCGCACAAATATCACTTTAAAAGACCACAAAACGATATGAGAAAGCAGAAAACTGCCTTGTAAGCCTTTTTTTCTATTTTGTCTCGTTGGGTGTCCCTGCTTTTTTAGGCAGCTGCTGAATTGTGTAGTAAAGAACAATGAAGACAATAGCGGAGTGTTTTGGGGGTGCGTTCCTTTGGGATGATCCGGATCAGGATCAGTGTTCCAGGATC
>JAOXRU010000509.1 GCA_025800395.1 Flavobacteriaceae bacterium | reverse complement strand
GGGCCTGTATTGAATCGACGCTTGTAGCTGCTACGCAGGACTAATGCCATCGAAAAAACTTTTCAAACTTCTTTTGCATATGTTTAACTTAACTACAGAATTTTACTATACGCAATAAATCACCGTGTATTGGGCTTTTAAATAATTGTCTTTACCGTCTTGTCAACAGTGTGACGTCTTGGTAAATATTTGTCGGTTAAGAGTCACACATACACCAATCTAGCTTGAAGCAATTCAGGGGCACCCAACGAGAAAAAATAGGAAAAAGGCTTAGAATGCAGTTTTGTGCTTTCTCATAACGTTTTTTGGCCCGTTAAATGGATATTTGTGCGAGCTAACATCATTTGATCTGTTCGGATGCGGCAGGTGAAAATTCAAATGATAGAAAATTGTAGGGAACAGAATTTTATTCCACGAATTTAGCAGCTGATATTTGCCTCCCGAAAATGGTAGCTGAGCTTTTATCGCACCCATAACGGCAGTTTCATCCCTCCGAAAATAATACGCATTCATTTTACCTTTATTACGAAGATTCCAGGGGACACTTTACTAACGAAAATGGCAGCCGAATTACCTTCCACCGAACAGATATTTTTAGAAACTAGCCGTTTGGTGCCCCTGGCAATTCGGTTATAACAAATACAAACTTGTCAAACTTGACGGTGTTCCAATAATAAGAACAAATAATAAAAAGAAAAAGTTTGGTCATACATGATCGTTTGTTTTTGCACTG
>JAOXRU010000495.1 GCA_025800395.1 Flavobacteriaceae bacterium | reverse complement strand
CCCCAAAACCCCATAAATACTGCTCTTACTTGAGTTTGATAATATTAATTTTAAAAGAACAGAAAGAAAAATGGGCTGCAACGCATCAAATGCCGCTAAGGGTGATAAGAACAAGAATAAGAGATTGACTAATACTAAGGGAGGTACCAACAAGAACACTGCTGCCGTAAAGAAAACAGCAGGAGGAGCCGGACCAGGATTAGCAAACAAGGCTAAAGCTAGTGAAGCTCCAGGAGCTGGAGGTGCTGCTGCTACCACCGTAGCTAAAGCAGAGGTTGCTGATACAAAGAACGTAGCTGCTGCCGCCAAAGCACCAGCTGATGCTAAGGCTGCTGAAAAGAAGGCTGACGAGAAAAAGAAGGAGGAGGATTCCGACGCATCCGATTTCGGAGACGATGCCAGTGACTCCGATGCCAGCGACTCCGATGCCAGCGACTCCGATGGAGACGAAGAAGGTGTCTCAGACAGTGATGAAGAACTATCAAGCTCCAAAGACTAGACACCTATAAAAATAATTTCTCTATAACTAGCCTTAATGTACTTTTCCTACTTTGTTTATTCAGTGAAGCGTACGGAAGTTTCATAATTTTTGAATTTAAACCAAGGTTTTTTGAAGGTTTAGGTAGAAATATTGCATGTCTTTCGAACGGGCAGAGCCCCAACAAAATTTTAGCAGACCCAGAAGCTCTAAAACTAGTTAAATATGCAAAAAATAGCGTTTTGAAAGATCCGTTCATGCTAATCCTTCATTTCTGGTGGCTCAAAATTTCTAACGTGCCACTTTTGAACAAAGAAAAACGCGTTTTATGCATTATTTGGGGGTTCTTTGCTGTGAAATTTATACCATTCAGTACCTAATTTCAAGATTTTTGTGATTGAAAACATTAGGTTTGGAGAATCGGTCAGGCTCTGGAAATAATTTTAACAAAGATAAAACCAGTCTTTTTTGAGCTAGTTAAATTAAAATTTTTGGGGTTTTGGGGTTTTGGGGTTTTGGGG
>JAOXRU010000477.1 GCA_025800395.1 Flavobacteriaceae bacterium | reverse complement strand
CGCAAATAATGCCAATGGTTTCCATTTTTTTGAAAGCAACTTTATTAATGACTTTTCATATACCTGCTCTAGCCAATTAAAAAAACGAATAGACCACTGTGCCAATTTACTCGGTTTACGAGATTTCTTCAAGAGTACACTAGCCAACATCGGAGTTAGCATGAAAGATACGATTAATGAAAATATGGTTGCCGCCGAAATGGTAAGCGCATACTCTTTAAAAAATGCCCCAGTAGAAGAGGTCATAGATGCAATGGGTAAAAACACCACCAAATTGGTGCCTGTAGATGCGATTACCGCCATCATCACTTCCTTTGTTCCTTGTATGGCTGCTTCTTTGATGTGCATCCCTGTACTACGTAAACGAATAATATTTTCCAACACCACTATAGAATTAGACACCAAGGCACCAATAGCTACAGAAAAACTCATTAAAGTCATCATATTTAAAGAGCCACCAAACATCTTTATGGCTATAAAAGTTCCCATAAGAGATACTGGAATAGATATACTTACAATAAGGGTTGTACGAACATCATTTAAGAAAAAGAATAGTATTAGTCCTGTAATTAAGATCCCTAAAACTATATTTGTAAGTGCATCGTCTACCGCACTTTCTACATATTCGGAAGTATCGAAAGGGATACTTACCGATACCCCATTTGGCAACTCGTCTTGCAAATCGGCAACTAAAGCCTTTGCCGCCTGAGCTACGGCAACTGCATTGGCTTCTGCGGTTTTCATAATACCCACACTAACAATATTAGAATACCTTTTTCTGTTTGCAACATCATAAAAAATAGCTTTTCCTTTTATTGTTTTTATAGAATCTTTTACAGTTGCAAAATCTGTTATTTTACGTATCCCAAAAGGGGTAGACAAATAACTATTTTCTACATCTTTTACGCGGCCAAAAGTTTGCCCAACTTCTACGGCAGAAACCCTATCCGTATTGCTATAGCTTCCGGCAGACACTTTCTGATTCACCGCTTTTAGATATGCGGCCACCTCTTGTACTCCCATCCCTAAATCGTACATCGCTTTCTTGTCTGCAAGAATTTTTATTTCCCTTTCTTCTCCTCCGTGAATGTTTATTTTAGATACTCCCTCGAGCTGACTTATTTTGTTTTTAATCACCCGATCTACATAATCATACAATTCACTTCCAGAAAGCGCATCGGAAGACACCACCAAATCTACAACTGGCACAT
>JAOXRU010000083.1 GCA_025800395.1 Flavobacteriaceae bacterium | reverse complement strand
TAAGGTGCTGAGACAATTCGTCGGCTATGGGTAAATCCTGAAAATTTTTAATCAATTTACCATCTACCCCTCTCCCTTTTGCCCATTGAAAGAGTTTCTTGCCTTTATTAGAATGCCTAATATCAAAGTTGGCAACGAAATAGTCTATTTCTTCTAAAAATTCATCCATAGAAGAACGATAAGACCTCCCTTTGTTACCACAAGCATTACATTTTAAATCCGAATTATTCTTTAAAATCGCTTGCAATTCCTTCTCCCAATCTACCCCCAAAGCCTTTCTAAAATTGCTTTTGGCATCTGACATTTGGGCTACTTTGGTTAGGGTTTTGGCATCATAGGCAAATTTGGTGATGGTTTTATTTCCAATAGCCTTGTCTATAAGCTTCCATGCTTCTATCCCGTTTTTTTGCTGTAGTGCTTTTTTAAATTGTTTAAAGGCATTGGCATCCAGATCTGTTTTGGCCTTGCTCAGATAGGTATTTAGTTTTATTTTCTGGGCATCCGATAGGTTGTTCAATCGTTGCAATAACTTTTGATCGCTTAGCTCGTCCATCCATTGGGAGAGAGACTTCAAATCTCCTTTGCCTAGAATCTTCACACCAGCCCTATACTTACCTTGGCTGTCTTTTACAATACTAAGAACCCTTTCGGAGATACTCCGATCATCGTGCATAGCAAACCGATAGCCCTCCGGAGTAACAAGCTCACCTACTGGTTGCCAATTTTCATCTAAACTTTCAAGGAACACCTCTTTTGCTAAGCTCCCAAAAATGTGGGCTTTCTCAATGGATAAAGAAATACTTTTTGTGGGTATAATTAGCTCGGATTTGGCATAGTGGATTTGTTCTCCTAAAAAGAATGTGAAGAAGAATAGGAATATATGTTTTATGGATTTAAGAGAGTGCATATATTCTTAAACAATTGTTGTGTTATTATCATTATTATAACCATCCACTTCATCCTGCAAGGTCTGATCCCAAATATATTCCATTTCCATTTTCCCGTT
>JAOXRU010000455.1 GCA_025800395.1 Flavobacteriaceae bacterium | reverse complement strand
TAGTGTTATCTTGTGTTTATCAAGAAACTCTTGAAAATGTTTGTTGTAGAACTCTTTACCTTTATCGGTCCATAAATATTGAGGCTTTCTACCTTCCTTGAATATTGTTTTAATGCTTCCGTGACTGTTTCGCCTTTTTTATCTTTTAAAGGCCTGATCCAACCATATTTACTGAACACGTCAATAACCATAAGCAGATATTTGAAGCCTTTATTGAATTTGCTTAAAGGCTGCCGGTCCACGAGATCTGATGTCCATATTTGGCCAATATGTTTTGCAATAACTCGCCGCCGAATAAATTTTCGCTTTATGGGTTTGTGTAGTTCATGAGCTAATTGCTCTTGCCAACTCGGCGGCCTTTTCCGTTTCCCTGAATTCCAAGACCAATTTTTTTGTCTTGTGTTGATTGCATTTCTTGCCGACCAATGTCCCCATTGTCTTTCTTTGTAGGGAACATTGTCCAAAGCTTTCACCATCCTGCGGTCTGCTTCATTTTTGCACTTCTTGTCATCTTTACAAACAGAGTAATCGACGTCATGCTGCATTGCAATTGAATCGGTTTTTCCTGTGGGTTGGTCATAAATTTCCAATATCGCTCCAGTTACTGGATTGTATCTGACTTGTGAATCCAAATCATTGTATGGCCCTGTATATTTATGCCCGGGAAGAGTCCATCCTTTTTTTGGTTTTGGGAGTTTTCCAATTGCTTTGTGGATGTCGAGTCCAGCGCCCCAACCCATTTCTTTCACATATTTGTTGTAAGATCCTTTGTAGCCATTTTCCTTTCCTTCCTTGTAACTATCTTTGTAATATTGGACCAATTTTTTTGCATCTCCATCAGGCATCTTTTGAACAGGAGCAAACAATTCTGGATCTGTGAGTAATTTTATTCCCTTTTTTACATCAACATGCCAAGGTCCTCCTTGAAACCCAGAAGTCAAAGC
>JAOXRU010000451.1 GCA_025800395.1 Flavobacteriaceae bacterium | reverse complement strand
AGTTAATATTCATTTCTTGGTTAACTGCTTCTGCGCTAGCAGCGGCCGTAGTAAACTGCACACCATTGGTAGCATAAGAAAGGTTTACGTTATTTAAACCTGTTCTTAATGCCCATTTTTTGCCCATATCATAGGCAACATGAATTCCATAACTCATTTGAAACTGTCCAGATTTGTCGTTTTGCACAAACTCCTCACTTACTGGCGACCCTGTACCAAAATTATTGTAGTACACTGGGGCAATATTTGGGGTAACCGACCATTTACTCTTGGCTTTTGGTGCTGCTACAACTTCGGTTTCTGCCTCTTCTTCTAGTATATTTATAGCCTCTTCTAAAGCATTCTGCGCAATGGTTTCTTGCTTTTTGGTAGTCTTATTTAACACGTTTTCCTCTTGTGGATTAGTAGGTCTTATAACTACTTTTTCCGTTTGGGCTACCGAAGCTTCTTCCTTGGCTGTGGGGGGTGCGACCTTTTTATACTTTGGTTCTGGTTTCTTACTATTTCTTGCCACTATGCCTGTGTTATCCGAAACGCTATTTTTTGGTACCAAACCAGACGGTTTTGTCGTACCAATGTTATATTCTTTACTATCGGTAGTTGTTTCCACCACAGCTTGTTTGTTGTGAATTGGCTTGTTTTCTAGGTTTTTTTGTTGTGGAACAACATCGGATATTTGGGTTTCTGAAGGCGCTTGTACTACAACATTTTTAGGAATAAATAGATACAATACTAATGCCAACACAGCAGCTACACCACCAAAACGCCACCATATTGGGATTATTCTTCGCCGTTTTTTATTATCTATTCTAGCAGCAATTTGCTCCCAATTAGAGGTGTCTGGTTTAGGATCGAAATCTTTAAATTTCTCCTGATACAATCGGTCTATATGTTTATAATCTTTCTCCACTGTAAGAGATCG
>JAOXRU010000401.1 GCA_025800395.1 Flavobacteriaceae bacterium | reverse complement strand
CCAACGCCAAGGGCTTAAAAAAGCTAGTTGCTACCAATAACTTTCTACAGGAACTACATACCGAAAGTAATTTGGGCTTGGAACACACCAACCTGATGTTTAATTTGCTAGAACGCTTAGATTTCTCTAACAACGCCAACTTAAAAACCCTAATTGTATCGCACAACCAACTGCAAGGCCTAAATATACAAAACGGAAACAATGCCAATATGCAGGTATTTCAGGCAGAAAACAATGCGGAGCTTAGTTGTATTACCGCAGATAATACGGTGGTGCAAGCTGGTGCTACCAACCAAAGATGGAATAAAGATGGTGCTGCCAGTTTTGCCCTAAGCTGTGCCGGCAAGGAATATGTAGACAATGGGGCTTTCGAAACCTATTTAGACGACTCTAAAACCTTAAAATTTACTAGTCCCACCAGTGGTACCGCCCTTATTTATACCTTAGGGGGAATGCCGGTGGTAAAATCGGCAGTAAGCAAAGGATCGCAAGAATTTAATTTAAGTAAACTAAACGAAGCTATTTATATATTAAGTATTGTTGGTTTAGATGGCTCCTTTACCAAAAAAATTATGATTCCGTAACAATCACAGCATCACTTTGTTTGCGCTTTTATAGCCGTATTTAGAAATACTAGCAACACTAATTACTCCTTTCTAAATACGGCTTCTTTGCGTCTTTGCCGCATGCGCTCCGTTTGCAGAACATCGCCCTCGCAATAGCACTTAGGAATAACATTTCTGGTTTAAAGCAAGCCGCCACCTCTCCTTTTCCTTTATTTTGAAATGAAATGTTCCATAATACCCCACAACCCCACTAAAAACACAATCCGATGCAAGCCGCCACTTCTCCCTTTCCTTTATTTTGAAATAAAACACCCCGATATACCCCACAACCCCACTAAAAACACAATCCGATGCAAGTCGCCACTTCTCCCTTTCCTTTTA
>JAOXRU010000355.1 GCA_025800395.1 Flavobacteriaceae bacterium | reverse complement strand
CTCTTCCGATCTCTATAAGAACGCCTCCTTTCAGTTGCGAAATTCGTTTTATGGTAAGGTAATCGATCCAGATGCCTTTGTAGGAATTAGCAGAATGCACGAAGCCAGTGTTACTTCCGATGAAACATATACCGGAAGGCTCATCACAGATATTTCATTTGGATTGGATTTAGGTAACAAAATTTCCTTTACCATTGGAGCCAATAATATTTTAGACCAGTATCCTTCAAAGAACAGAAGAGAGAGTACAGCTGGCAACCAATTTGTGTTTTCTAGACGTACTTCCCAGTTCGGATATACAGGAAGGTTTCTTTTTGGTAAATTTCTTTTTCATCTATAACGAATTCCTTATTTTGTTCTCCAGAACCATTTAAAATGAAGATAAAGAAATTTGGTCTTATAGCAGGCCCCTTACTGTTTTTAATTCTGCAAGTATTGCCCTACCCTATTCTATCTAGAGAAGGAGATGCGGTTTTAAGCGTAGCACTATGGATGATTATATGGTGGCTTACAGAAACGGTAAACATAGCTGTTACAGCTTTACTTCCATTAGTGCTCTTTCCTTTATTAAAAATTATGCCTATTGCAGCTGTAGGGGCCAATTACGGTAGTCCGATTATATTTTTGTTTTTTGGTGGATTTGTACTCGCTTTAGCACTAGAAAAGGTACACTTACATAAACGCATAGCTTTAAATATTGTAAAACTTACGGGTACTACCCCACAAAAAGTAGTACTAGGGTTTATGATTGCAACTGGCTTTATGAGTATGTGGATTAGTAATACCGCCAGTACAGTGGTTATGTTGCCCATTGCCATGTCGGTTATAAAAATGCTCATCGATGATGAAGACGGTTTTACCAAAAAAGATCGAAATTTTGCATTAAGTGTAATGCTTGGAATTGCCTTTGGTGCCAATGCAGGTGGTATTGCTACCGTAATAGGCACACCACCCAACTCGGTACTAATTGGCTTATTAGAAAACGAGTATCAGTTAGAGATTTCCTTTCTTAAATGGATGCTTATAGGGCTTCCGTTTTCGATAGTAATGCTAGGGATATGCTATTTTGTGCTCACCTACTGGATGTTTCCTTGCAAAGACATTCAGTTTACAGCATCGGCTAATCTTATAGAAGAAGAAATACAAAAACTAGGAAAAACAAGTAAAGAAGAAAAACAGGTACTACTCATATTTGCAATTATGGTGCTTTTATGGATTTGCAGATCGCTACTAAACAACCTCATTCCTAATCTTGGATTAACAGACACGATGATAAGTGTAGGTGGTGCCATTTTGTTATTTGCCATACCTAGCAATTGGGAACATCGGAAACCAATCTTGGTTTGGA
>JAOXRU010000344.1 GCA_025800395.1 Flavobacteriaceae bacterium | reverse complement strand
TGTACTAATTTATAACTAATGTTACCAACTTCTAATGTTGGGAATACCAATACATTGGCTTTACCTGCTATTTCACTTCCCGGTGCTTTTTTGTTTCCTATGGCTGGTATTATGGCTGCATCGGCTTGTAAATCTCCATCGAATTTCATTTCAGGAGCCATTTCCTGGGCCAATTTTGTAGCTTCAATTACTTTGTCTACCATTTCATGCTTGGCACTACCTTTGGTCGAAAAACTTAGCAGGGCCGTACGAGGCTCAAACTTAGCAATTGCTTTTGTTGTTCGGGCACTTGCAACAGCTATTTCTGCCAGTTCGGAAGCTGTTGGATTGGGATGTACAGCACAATCGGCAAATGTGATAATACCATTCTCGCCTATTTCTTTATTATCGAATACCATAAAGAAGGCTCCGCTTACCACTGAAATTCCGGGCATTGTTTTTACAATTTGGAATGCTGGACGTAAAACATCTCCTGTTGTATTTTGGGCTCCGGCTACTTCGCCACCGGCTTTTCCTTTTTTAACTAAAAGTGTAGCCAGGTATAAAGGATTTCTAACCAATTCTTCTGCTTCTTCTCTTCCTTTTAATTTTTTTCCTCTTAGTTCTAAAAGAAGATCTACATATTCATCAAATGCATCAAAGTTATTAGGATCGATT
>JAOXRU010000340.1 GCA_025800395.1 Flavobacteriaceae bacterium | reverse complement strand
TAAAGAATTGGAGGCAGCAGAGAAAAAGAAAAATGCTGGTATGGCTGTGTTTACTTCTAATCCCGTAACAGAAAAAGGTGCTTTTTACTTTTATAATACCGCATCTTTGGGCTATGGTAAAACAGAATTTAACACCCGCTGGGGAGAAAGGAAACTAGAAGACAACTGGCGTTGGTCCGACAAATCGGTGTTGACTCCTGTAGATGAAACTGTTATAGCCACTTCGCCTGGATTAAAAAAACAACAGCAACAAGTCCAAAAAGACATATATAACGTAGATTATTATATAGGGCAATTGCCTACCGAGCAAAGTACGATAGATTCTTTGGCTACAGAACGCAATTTTGCAAACTACCAGTTGGCATTGTTGTATAAAGAAAAGTTCCGAGAGTACGACTTGGCAGTGGATAAGTTGAAAGCAGTATTGGAAGGAGATCCAGAGAAGAAATTAATAGTACCATCTAAATACAATTTGTTTAAAATTTATCAGGCTCAGGAACATGCAATGGCAATAAAAGTGCGAGAGGATATTATTCAAAACCACCCAGATAGTAGGTATGCAGAAATATTACAAAACCCAGAGGCAGTATTAGCAGAGGGCGATACCAAAGGACCCGATAAAGTATATGCAGAGATTTATAGAAAGATGGAGCAGCAAGAATATGAAAATGGCGTAAAAGACATAGAAAAGGCAGTAGTCTTGTTTAACGGAGACCCTATAGTGCCTAAGTTAGAGCTGTTAAAGGCTACAGCCCTCGGAAGATTAAATGGTTTAGGGGCATATAAAGAAGCATTGCAATATGTGGCACTTAATTTTCCTAACGACTTAGAGGGTAAAAAGGCAAAGGAAATTATAGACAACCAAT
>JAOXRU010000333.1 GCA_025800395.1 Flavobacteriaceae bacterium | reverse complement strand
GAAAATCCTCGAGCAGGTTCAATTTGTGCGCCCACCTAAGTACAAAGACTTCCACTAGATCACCACGTAGTGGCCAGATTTGCGACACTCGCGATTTAGGGTTACCGCCAATGGTCATCTGTCCATAGGGAAAAGTGCCCATTTTAGGCTATTTTGCCGTCCCGTATACGATTATGAAGGTCGACAATGCCAGAACACACATATAATGTAGCCCATTCTTTTCTTAATCCGACGCAGTTAGTTAAATGCAGCTCCGACCAAATTTTCAAGCGGTACCTAAGCCCTGAAGGGACTCATGTTTCACTTTTTTAACATTGGAGATGCGGCCCAGAAGCGGTAATTTTCTGTTCAAGATCGTACCATAGCGAAACCATTGCACTTATATTTCTGGAACACTGATATTATAATAATCTGATGCCATTCTTTTAAAAAATGTGCTTTGCAAAATAATTTTCGAATAACTTCAAGCGGTACCTAAGCGTTTTTTGATCATTTACATCCATATTTTAAAGCCCATGGAGTTTGGGTTCGAATCCAGGCCAAGGATCTTTTTTTGCGACGTTGC
>JAOXRU010000327.1 GCA_025800395.1 Flavobacteriaceae bacterium | reverse complement strand
AGTCTAATTGATCTACTAAAGTTACATTTCTAAAAATGTAATCGCTTAAGAAATTTCCGTTTACATCTTTGGCATCAGATCCTAGGGTTTTCTTTTCCAAATTGGTTTGATAGGAGTTAATACTATAACTAGAACGGTAAGCATTTCGAAGCGCAAATCTTTTAAAACGCTTACGGAACCATTTGTTTTTCATTAAACCAGTATACTTAATCTCCCAGTTTGGAATAGGGGTATTTCTGAAGGCTCCCAATTTTACTTTAGAAGGGCTTTGTCCGGTATAAGCAGACACAAAAGACGGAAGCAATACATCTTGGCTCTTTTTTCCGTAACCCAACGGGAACCCATCTGCATCTACCACATTCGGATCTGCCCCTTTACTTATTGCTAATCTTCTAGCTACCTCTAAACGGTTGTTGCGGAACGTTTCAAATACCTCGGAACCAAACTCATCGCTTTTGGTAAATATGGTTCCTATCATCATATTTGAAATAGTAAAATCGCCTCTTTCATTCCCTATTAAGGCTTCGTACTCCAAATCGTTGGTGGCCAAAGAACCGTTTACTTTAAAATTCTCCTCGTAATTGCTAGAAGATTGTCGGTTGGCCTTTAAGTCTATTGTTAGTCCATTTACTGGAGAAAGGTTGGCAGAAATATTTAAAGTTTTGTCGTTTCTTTCTATATAGGGTTGGTTAAAGTTTTCGTAGGTGGTTAAAAACCCTCTTTTAGCCGCCTCGAAGCGCACATCATCTTGGCTACCAAATACAAAACCTAAAGATGGCTTTGTAGTACCTAAAAAACCTAAGCCTCTGGTGTAGCCCGGAAGTGCTTTTCCGTTGTTCTCTGTATAGTTTACATTTAAACGCTTTAGCATGGTAACCAGTCCTAAGGCTGTACCTCCTAATTTCGACTTCTTTTTTGCTTTTGTTTTTTTGCCATCTTTTGCTGGCAAAGCGGTTCTTCTTGCGCGACTTTTTTTCTTGGTAAGCCCTAGTTCTCTGTAGAGCTTATTCATATTCATGTTTGCATTAATACTGTGCGAATTGGAATTCTGAACGGTATTGATATCTTCGTTTGCTAAACTGCGTAATACATCACCACCACGCTGCCAATCGAAATTACTATTGTAGGTATAGGTAGCTTTTATAAAGTCTAGATACGGAATCTTATTCATAGGTAATTCGTAATTCACCTCCAATCGATT
>JAOXRU010000114.1 GCA_025800395.1 Flavobacteriaceae bacterium | reverse complement strand
GTTTTACCTTACTGCCAGCAATTTCATATCCATGCCCAACAGCATTAGGGTTTTGCAATACTCCAGTTCCTCCTACAACATAAGATTTGTCTAGGGTGAGTTTAACATCGAAATTTCCCCATACTTGATGAAATTCTCTCGCGACATAAGGCGATGTATGCCAACCTTCAAAATCGTATTCCGCCATCTTAGGGTACCATTGTACCATAGACAATTCGATACCTTCTTTACTCTGACGACCCGAACGACGAATTTGCAAAGGCACTTGCCCGTCAAAAACCATATCAAAAGTAGTTTTTCCTCCTGCTGGAATAGGCTTATTAAGGGTAACCTCTAATACTGTTCCTTCTACCTGATAGGTAAGTTTTTTGCCGTCTTGCTTTAAAGATTTTACCTGAATAAACCCAATCTCATTTGGCTTTAATTTGGCTATTCTACTCTCGTACTTAGGTGCCTGTTTTGTGCCCAAATTATTTACCATTCGTCTATCTGGGTCTTTTATGCTTTGCAAACGCATATCCATTTCGCTCCCAGGCTGAAAAGCATTGAAATACAGATGGTAATATACTTTATCTAACGCATCCGGAGAATTGTTGGTATACACCAGTTTTTGCGTGCCACTATATTTAAATGTTTTTACATCCATTTTTACATCCATAGTATAGTCGACATGTTGTTGCCAGTAGGATGTATTGTTTTGCGAAAAACCAATCGCCATGCATAATATGGCGATTGGAATTAATACTTGTTTTTTCATGTAGTTGTTAGCTTAGTTTATTTACAGACTTACTTTGCCACTAGCTACTTTAGAGGCTAAAATAAGTGCATTGTATGCATTTACCATTTTACCTGAGGTAGAAACCTCGGCTAATTTTGCAGATTTGCCTTTTCCTAAACTCACACTAGTTTTAGAAGCCAAACCAGATTGCATAATAATTTTTTTCACCTGTGCCGCTTTAAGCTTT
>JAOXRU010000309.1 GCA_025800395.1 Flavobacteriaceae bacterium | reverse complement strand
GCCAAGGCTTTAGCAAAACTTTCGCCAAACTTTCGCGAAAAATCCCCCAATAGTTTTTACAACATGAAACATTAATACATAATAAACACTAAGTACAAATATGTACAATGCAAATTTAGACATGTGTACATGAACTTTCGCCAAAACTTTAGCCAGAAAAAAAAATTCTTTCGCCATTTCAGAAAAAAAACTTTAGCCGAGACTATTAATTGCATACCCAAAGGCTTACGCAAAGGAAACCACTTTCAAGGACCTTTTGCTCAACTCTCACATATAGGCTCCGTCAAAATTCCTTGCTGGCCTAATTGTCTGAAAGTGCGGGGCATCGTTCTGGGTGGGTGCCCAATCGTTTTACACGGTTTGGGGACAAAGGGTGCATTCTAGTCGCAAAATGCAAGTAGGCGCCATCTTGTACATATACATCATATACAATATCAGAATACATACAGTAGTTTCCAGGGCATGGGGCCCATGCTGCTAGTGGTGGCGCATCTTGAGTACCTGGTTTGCGTCGTGTGGTGCGCTGTTTCCGTTTTGGGCGCGGCTTTTGTTTGGTGGCTTCTTTCTTGGCCAGGTATGCTTGGCAAGTGTGGCTCCAACGGACTGGGCATCGTTTGGGCATCGTTCCGGGCATCGTTTGGAGACCCGTCCCCACTATATAGGCTTCAATCGGCCAAAGGCTGCGGGTGAGGGAAGATCTGCGAGTATGAGCTGTCCAGTATTGGGGCATCGTTCTTGGTGCAGGACCCCATCGTTTTTCATGCCCTCCGCATCCTTTTGGAGTAAGTGGTCCGTTTCTTATAAACCTGCTTGCCCTTAATTCTGACGGTGGCTATTATATCAATAATAATTATGTTTGAAAAAAAACATGAACCACACAGCCAAAACTCTTCTTACCTTCCATGAAAGATTGTGCATATCTAATACGGGTTCTCTTTTCATGGCTTTAAACTTTAAAGATAAACCGAAAATAAACATGGCGAGTATTCTATCCCCTATTATACCGTTCAACCTCCAAGGCTGGGGGTTTTCCACATCGGCCCAGTAACAACTCTTGCTTGGAGTGTGCAGGATAAATCTTGCTGCCGAAGCGGGCATAGATTTCGGCGCTCACCTGCAGGGGTGAAGACAACATATGGGAAAATGCATGGAACAAGTTTGGGCTATCAGAATAAGAACATGTGCCATGTATGGAATAATTACTGGACGACATTTGTTACATGGTCCTTCCAAAACCTTGTCATTGTAGAGAAAAATAGACGATAACTGCACCACAG
>JAOXRU010000287.1 GCA_025800395.1 Flavobacteriaceae bacterium | reverse complement strand
AAAATCTCTGGGATGATAGACGAGAGTATGGACAAGGAGCAAATGGCAGAACCGCCAAAACCTTGGGAGTTTCGTTCGAAACCTGCTTGGCAACGTTTAATAATTATGCTCGGAGGGGTAACCGTGAATTTTTTACTAGCGGTTATAATTTATATTGGGTTGGCTTATGCTTATGGCGACCAGTATGTGCGTATGGATAGTCTTAAAGATGGTTTTGCAATTACCCAACCCGAAATTGGAGAAAAATTAGGTTTGCAGAACGGGGATAATATTGTAGCTGTTGATGGGGAAAAAATCGTTCGGTTTAAAGACGTAATGATGGAACTGATAAATGGAAATACAATGACCATTAAAAGAGATGGAAAAGTATTTGACCAGGAGATTCCGGTTGATTTTATAAACACCTTATTGGAGCAAGATAAAAAGCAGGCTTTTTTATCGCCAAGAAGGTTGTTTGTTTTTGAAAAGGTGGCAAAAAAATCGCACAATGCAGATTTAGATATTCAGAAAGGAGACAAACCAGTTCGTATAAATGGCACATCCGTACAGTATTACGATATGTTTACGAGTGCTTTAGAGGCGAATAAAGGAAAAACTGTCTCTTTGGTGGTGGAGAGAAACGGCGAGGAAAAAACCTTGTCTGCCAAGATTAACGAAGCAGCCAAATTGGGAGTAATTGTAAATGGTGTATCTATAGAAGAACACGAAAAATTGGGTCTGTACAAAATAGAAACCATTACATATACTTTTATAGAATCTATTCCTGCCGGATGGAAGAAAGGTGTATCTACTTTACAATCTTATATTAAGCAGATAAAGAAAATATTTAACCCAGATACTGGAGCGTACAAAGGAGTCGGAGGTTTTGCAGCCATAGGGGGAATGTTTCCCGATAGTTGGGATTGGCCTGCGTTTTGGGCAACAACTGCTTTTATTTCTATTATATTGGCCTTTATGAATATACTGCCAATTCCAGCTTTAGACGGTGGCCATGTAATGTTTTTATTATAC
>JAOXRU010000284.1 GCA_025800395.1 Flavobacteriaceae bacterium | reverse complement strand
CTTCAAGTACTTTTATCTCACCTCTTTCTATTTTACTTATTAATTCCTTTTTTAATTCTAACGAAAAGACTCGCTTAATTTTTTGTTTTTCCATCTTTCATTTTTTGCGAAAAACGGGCAACCTATTTTAGGCTTAAGCAATCATGTAGGGGCGTGTAGCGTAAGCTATTAGGATCTTTAGCAGTTTGGGCAATACTATCCGCAGTAAACGACTTTAATAGTTGTTTCATGATTGGCTGTACGCTAAAAGTTGTGTTTTTATTACAATCTCGTTTTGTGAAACATTCAAGACATCAATACGCGGAAGTCCTAAAAGGGAAATCCCGCTTTAAAAAAGTTTACCGGACACTACTGATTTTTTTATTGAAAAAAGTGTAAACAACAACTTTATTCTTATTAATACATGTAATAATAGTAACTTGTGCCATTATTATTGAAGAGGAAAAAATCAAATGGAATGTAAGGCAAACAAAAAGCGCTATGCCAAGGGATAAGTTATATGAAATTTGTGAAAAATGTCTCGTGGAAGAATTCCATAATACTGGAACGGATTGGAGGATTTTTGGTTTAACTACATTTTCGGATTTAATCCATGCGGCATCCATAGATCTCAAAAATTCGAATTTTGAAAAAGAACATTGTCTTCGCATCATTAACTTATCCATTAAAGCACTTATACAAAAAGAACTGGGTCTTATAGAATTAACTGGCAATTACCAAATAGACACACAACAAATTACTTTTCCTCTAAATGAATTAAAAGAGAAATATAAATGTATTTGGTATAAACATTATCTCGAAATGAATGAAACTAGTGAAAATCTGGACACCTATTTAGGAGAGATAATCGACTATTCATTATATCATAAAAAAGATATAGTGTCCAATACAAATTCTTATTTTAACTTAATTCTCTCAAATGGTCTTAAAATATTAAAACGAATAATTAATGAATAATAAAGGGAAATTTATTGTTTTTGAAGGAATTGATGGATCTGGAAAATCCACAATTAGCAAAATGCTACATGAAAAAATCAACATGGAAATAACCAGGTCTTATTACACATTTGAACCTACGGATAGTCCTATCGGTTCTGTGATAAGAAATATTTTAAATCGTAGAATTAAAACGGACGAAAAGACCATAGCCGCTTTATTTCTTGCGGATAGATTGGATCATATACAAAATGAATCCAATGGAATCTTAAATTTTCTAAACGATGGCATTAATGTTATCTCTGATAGATATTATTATTCATCCTATGCATATCATGTGCCACATATATCTTTGGATAAAGTAATTGAAATGAATGCACTTTGCGCTGCAATACTTAGACCCGATATCGTCTTTTATTTAGATGTTTCGGTATCTGAAAGTTTAAAAAGAATCTCTAAGAATAGAAATTTTAATGATTTTTATGAAACCGAATTGAAAATTACCCAAGCAAGAGATAATTATTTGAGAGCAATTGAAAAAGAAGGTAAGAAAGACCATGTCGTTATAATAAATGCCAATCGTGACATTGAAGACATTTTTAATGAAATTTGGAATCACGTATTAGATTTGTTTAAAGAAAAATCTGCCAGCAACCATAGCAGCAAGCCCTAAAAGGAACTTACAAAAAGGATGTTTTAGCTACCCACACGATGGAATTCTAGTATCCTCATGTAGGGGCGTATAGCAATACGCCCCCAGCCCAAACCATAGTACACGGTCAATGTAGATAAGTTAACGTGATTTCGATATAACTTACGCACACAGTTTATTTTGATTTTCTTAGGCTAGGCGTGGCTTTGAAGGGCTATTTATAGCTCGAAAAGATCACAACGACGCATAAGGAAAGACAAAATAAATCTATAGAAAGCCTTATAAACATCAATCTTTGGTTCAAAAAGCCTTGAATTATACCATATCTAGTTTGAAATGCCCTTAAAAGAAACAGAAGATTTTTTCTTTATAGCTAAATGAATATAAAATGCCACCACACGAAAGGATTCGTGCGGGAACCATAGTAGATTTTAAAAGTAAAAAGACAAAGGGCTATTTCTTGGGGTAATTTTGAGCTAAAAATGGTATTGTGGTTTAATCTGCGCCTTTTTTAATACAAATCTCACTATTTATAAGGCTTCTGTGAAGATAATATATCGAATTCACGTTTGATACTATTCCCGCAATCCGTCATAGATGCTCACAAGATACCAGCAGTTTTTAATCAAACGAAAAACGTATTTGGTGTTTTCTTCTTTCTGGCTATTCTTTATCGTATAGTAGGCTATTTTGTTGGGAATGTCCATTTCTATATTGGCAGATGTTGCCGTGCTAGATGCCGCTTTTGCCTTTGGCGCCACCGCAAACAAATGGTACTCTCGCATATCCAAAATACAATCTGGCCGCAAACCTTCCACTTCTATTTCTTCCGAATACCTATATAGCAATGGAAATTTCAACCTACTTTTTTGAAAGATAGAATCTGATTCAAATCGATACAAAAATTTCTCAAAGTCTGCACGACAATCTTTCTGTTCTGGAGCAGTTACCACATACTCCAATTGTTCTCTATTTATAATGGTTAGAAAAAAAACACAAGAAAGAGTAATGTATAAAAACAACTTCATAGACTATATTGTCAGACAACGATACAATATTACACAATAATAATCAATAATGGAATAATTACCGAATTTTTACTAAAGAAATAATCGCAGAATATTTGCGACACGTCTTAATATTTATGTTATATTTTTAAATTAATATTCTTTTTATTTGCGAAATTTAACTATTATTGTTTTTTAGGTAAAAAATTATGTAGTATATTATAACTATCAATAGGCAATATGTTATACACAACAAATTTACTATATTTGATATACAATTAGAGAATACTTACAACATTAATAAGACAAATAAAATAAATTATTGTAGTTTTAATACAGAAATTATAAGTAGTTAGTTGAAATCTTAATTGATTTTGAGTTTCCCCAAACAAACTAAAAGCGGTTTCCCCCAACCCTCCCTCTTTTTTTAAACAAAAAAGAGGGTTTTTTGTCTTTGCACACGACCAGCAAAGAGATAATTCCCTATAAGCATAGCAGATATATTGCTATATACTAAAGAAAACACAATCCTATTCTGCCATCGTAGCGCATTTATACCATGGTACTTCCTTGCTGTTTTTTTTGGAAGCCCAATACTAGCTTGTACGGTACCATTGTAGGCGGCCTATGTAATTTCAATATTGCACCCTATCGAATTTTTGATAACAAAGAAAAAAAAGGGAATCACTTCCAACATATACTTGCAAATTGGCTTTTGCAGTAAGCAATTTGAGGATCGGCTTTGGTGCCAACTATAGTTTTTACTAGTCGAAGTATCTTTTTAAACAAAAAAAAAGCTACACCTATCTCGTAGTGTAGCTTTGTATATTTTGCTCCCCCTCTTGGACTCGAACCAAGGACCCTCTGATTAACAGTCAGATGCTCTAACCAACTGAGCTAAGGAGGAATTTATGTGTTTTGCAAACCCTCTATTGGGAAGCGCTTGTTACGCTTTTGCGGATGCAAATATAGGCGTTTTTTATATTGCACCAAACATTTTTTTTGTTTTTTTTTACATGCCTTTTATCCATTTATAAACATCATTCCCATTGGCTAAAAGCAATAAGCTTACAAGTATCAAGAAGCCAACAATTTGGGCATATTCCATAAATTTATCACTTGGTTTTCTTCCCGTAATCATTTCATATAATAAGAACATCACATGACCACCATCCAATGCAGGAATTGGCAGTATATTCATAAAAGCAAGTATAATGGAAATAAAAGCTGTAGTAGACCAAAAATGTGGCCAATCCCAATCTTTTGGATACATACCGCCAATAGCACCAAAACCACCCACCCCCTTATAGGCGCCAGTTTCTGGATTGAAAATTTTCTTTATCTGTTTGATATAACCCTGTAGCTTAGACACCCCTTGTTTCCAACCCGCTGGAATAGCCTCTGCAAAACTATAAGTAATGGTTTCGATCTCAAACAAACCTTGGTCTATGTGCTTCTGACGGCTCAGTCCATCTATAATTACTCCGAGCTTGGCATCATTATTTATTTTTACCCCCATGCTTTTCTGCTCTCCAGCTCTATCGATCACTAGAGTTGCTGTTTTTCCTTTGTTGGCCTTCAGCACCTCTACAAACATATCATGATAATGCACCGGCAGACCATTGATGCTTACTGGTCTATCGCCTTTTTGCAAATCGATACCAACATTATGGGATTCTTTGGGCACTTCGCCTGTAAACTCAAATAAAGAACGATAACTCAAAAAAGCTTGCATTTTCTTTTGTTCCAAAAGTGTATTGATAAAATCCACCGGTATCTCCTGCTCAAAAACCTTCCCATCGCGTCTTATGGTCATGGTATTTCCATTGATGAGTTCCATCATTACATCCCTAAAACGTACAATTTTCTCCCCATCTACAGCCAAAATATTATCACCATTCTTCAATCCCAATTTTTTTCCGATTTCGGGCTGGGTTATCGAGAAACCGTCTTTTAGACTATCCATCCGTACAAAAGTGTCGCCATAGGCCCAAGCCAGACCAATATATATCACCACTGCCAATATAAAGTTGACCGTTACGCCGCCCAGCATGATGATCAGTCGCTGCCATGCCGGCTTGCTCCGAAACTCCCATGGCTGCGGAGGCTGCTCCATCTGCTCCTTGTCCATACTCTCGTCTATCATCCCAGAGATTTTTACATACCCCCCCAAAGGCAACCAACCAATACCATATACAGTATCCCCTATCTTTTTCTTAAAAAGTGAAAACTTAATATCAAAAAAGAGATAAAACTTCTCTACTCGAGTCTTAAACAATTTGGCAGGTATAAAATGTCCCAGTTCGTGCAATACGATAAGTAAGGACAGACTCGTGAAGAATAGGATAACTTGTATCAGGATTGGATGCATTCTTTTTATTAATTTTTAATATATGGCAGCAAAAGTACACTTTTGCCTGCACTAAAAAAAAGAAACCCAAAAGCATGCGCTTTATTTTAACGCCTTTTTAAGAAGAATTTGCAACAATACAAGGTAAATTTCTTGTTGCAATCGTACCTTTGTGAAAATTTTGCTATATATGTTACAGTTTTTTGCGAGATACAAATTTCTTGGCATCGTACTACTAGTGCTTTCGGCTATAATTATCACCCTGTTTTATAACGCCTTAAAACCAATAAAACAATTACCAATTTACAACCCCTCGATGATCGATGCCAAATTGGTAGATACCACGATACAGCATATAAAGAAATACCACCGTATCGCTGATTTTTCGCTTACCAACCAAAATGGCAAAACGATAACCCACCAAGATTATGAAGGAAAAATATACATTGCGGATTTCTTCTTTACAACCTGTCCGACTATTTGCCCCATCATGACAAAGAATATGGCCGATATTCAAAAAGAAATTTTAAACGATGATGAAGTCTTGTTGCTCTCGCATTCGGTTACACCAGTTATAGATTCTGTGGCTCAGCTCAAAAAATACGCCTTGGAAAAAGGAGTTATAGACCAAAAGTGGAATCTTGTTACCGGAAGCAAAAAACACATATACGAACTTGCCCGTAAGTCCTATATGGTTGTACTAAACGAAGGAGATGGTAGCCCATACGATATGATACATACCGAAAATTTTGTGTTGGTCGACAAAGAAAGACGTATACGCGGATTTTATGACGGCACCAAGAAAGAAGAAATAGAAAAATTGCTAGCAGACCTCAAAATACTGAAAGCTGCATATGATCGATCCTAATACCACCCATATGCGGTTTTACCCTAAATGTCGCACAAATAGTGGTGTTTTTTTTGGTGAGATCTCTCCCACCCACCCACCCACATCCCACCAAAAAAAACCACGAATTAGCGCTCTTATAACATCTTTTACGCTCTTTTCACCTTAGCCTACACCAAATTTAACCTAAGTATTCCAATTTTTGTGTTACCTTTGCGCCCATTTTAAAAACAAGAAACAATATAAAACCCTGTTAGTTATGGAATTAAACCTTCAATTCAAACAGATTCTTACGGCCACTATGGTATTATTTGCAGTAATTGATATTATTGGAAGCATTCCAATTATCATCAGTTTACGAAAAAAAGTTGGGCACATCCAAAGCGAAAAGGCCTCTTTGGTTGCCATTATTATTCTTATTGCCTTCCTTTTTGTAGGGGAAGAAATCCTCAATCTCATAGGCATAGATGTCAGCTCCTTTGCCGTAGCTGGCGCATTTATTATCTTTTTCTTGGCCATAGAAATGATATTGGGCATCACATTATACAAAGACGATGCGCCCGAAACAGCTTCTATTGTCCCTATTGCTTTTCCGCTAATTGCAGGGGCTGGAACCCTCACCACTTTACTATCGTTACGAGCCGAATTTTATGTAGAAAACATCATAGTAGCTATCATTATCAACATCATATTTGTATATGCTGTGTTAAAATCTTCCAAAAAGATCGAAAAAATCTTAGGTTCTAACGGATTAAATGTCATTCGTAAAATTTTTGGCGTAATTTTGTTGGCCATTGCAGTAAAGCTATTTGCCAGCAATGTAACGGGACTGATAAAATAGAAATAACAAACATGAAAATTCTTTCGTACATTCTTATTATACTCGCTTTTGCCTTAGCCGCTTTCAATATCACGCTTATCGATATGGATAATCCGCTAAAAGGCGATAGTTTTATAGCCATCATTTGCATAGCAGCGGCACTTTGTGCTATTGTACTGCTTCTGATTCTTTTGGCTTCAAAGAAAATACAGGAAAAAATAGAAGAATAATCTGTTTCACCTGCCTAGCTTTTGGATCCAATATCTCCTAGGCTTTATGAAGTTGGTTTTTGTCCTTCTCCATAGCACCACTGTGCCCAAAGCAAAAAGTGGCATAGCTTCTTGTTTTTGAAGAAATTTCAAGACATAATTAGGGATTTGTTGCAATAGACAGAAAAAAAAGCGCTATTTATTACAGTGATTTCTAATAGGAATGGTATAAATTGCACAAGACCAATTCATCTGCTGCCACTTGCAGAAATAGTACTGACTAACGATCATTTACCCCTACCAAAATCCTTTGTAGCATTGGGTCGTCCAAATTTAAAAGCATCTCTGCAGTATTGTCGTCATAGAGTTGCGAGGCTATGGTAGCTTTGAGATAGCGCTTGATCTTATCCTCGTATTTATAAAAATCGAGATTCAATTGCCTTGCTGGCACCTGACAATATTCTATAAAATCAGAAAACATAATATCATCGGGCATAAAACTACGAATAAATTCTTCCTTTGTAAGGTGACTGTAACGATTCCTATCTTCATCCAAATGCTCAAATACATAGAAGCTCAAAAAACCAGATTCTTCCAAAAGTTCAATATCTTCCTCTGCTCGAGACGGTATAGGCACAAACACATCGGGGATAATACCACCACCACCGTATACGGTTTTCCCTTTTGGCGTTTTATACTTTAAGGAATCGGCCACTCTTATACTATCGAAACTCCTAAGCTCGCCAGATTCCCATCTACGCATAAACTCATGGTAATAATCCTCGTTTCCATTTCCATAGGGCTTTTGGATAGAGCGTCCTGTAGGCGTATAATATCTCGAAATGGTCAACCGAATAGCCGAACCATCGCCCAGTTTCATTTCACGTTGCACCAATCCCTTTCCAAAAGATCGACGACCAACTATAGTCCCTCTATCATTGTCTTGCACAGCACCAGCTATGATTTCACTAGCAGAAGCAGATTGCTCATTGATAAGCACCACCACCTCCCCTTGCTCAAAATCACCTTCTTCTGTAGCATAGGTTTCTTCTATTTGTCCCTTTTTGTTTTTTGTAAACAAAATCAACTTGTCTTCTTCCAAAAACTCATCTACTATTTGTTCGGCTATACCCAGATAACCACCCGGATTATCCCTGAGATCCAACACCAATGTCTTCATTTCCGCTTCTAGCAATTCGCTCAAGGCATGCTTAAACTCCTTGAAGGTTGACTCCGCAAACCGATTGATCTTGATGTATCCCATCTCGGGTTGTATCATATAATAGGCATCTACACTTTTGATCGGCACAGCCTTGCGCGGAACACGAATATCAAAAGTAGAACTATCTGCCTTTCTATAGATTGTTAAATCTACTTCCGAATTGGCAAGACCCTTTAACTTCTCCACCACGGCCTCACTGGCCATATCTTTACCAAAAATAGTATCTCCATTGGCCACAAGTATACGATCGCCGGGAAGTATTCCCAGAGACCTACTAGGCCCACCTTCTATAGGTCGTATAATTGCCAAACTATCTTTGTACATATAAAAATTAACCCCTATACCTACAAAACCACCCTTCATCTTCTCGGTCTCTTCTTCCATACTTTCCTCTGGAATATAAACCGAATGTGGATCCAATTTTTCTAAAATCTGATTTACCGTCACATCTACAATACTGTCGGTATTTACCGAGTCTACGTAGTCGTGTTCTATATAATCGATAAGACGATTGAGCTTATCCTTTTTCGAATTGGCACTAAAAAGTCGCGATGGGGCATCGGTAAAATTGAGCTTACCCCCAATAAATACCCCAAGACCCAAAGCAAGTCCTATCATAAAAGGCATCCATATTCTTAAAGAAGATTTTTTCATTTGCTTTCCATTAATGGTAAATAACAAATTTCTACACCAGCTTTTTCCAAAAACTGCAAGCCAGAATCGTCTTTATAGGTCTCTGCATAAACTACACGCACAATCCCCGACTGATGTATAAGCTTACTACATTCTTTACAAGGAGACAAAGTAATGTATAGAGTAGCTCCCCTACAAGATTGGGTCGAACTCGCTACTTTCAGTATCGCATTGGCTTCCGCATGCAGCACATACCACTTGGTATAACCAGACGTATCTTCACAATAATTTTCAAAACCCGTAGGCGTGCCATTATACCCATCGGATATAATCATTCTATCTTTTACAATGATGGCCCCTACCTGCTTGCGCTTACAATGAGAAAGTTTTCCCCATACCGCAGCCATCTCCAAATAAGTCCTATCGTAGCGTTCTTGTTTTTCAGTCATTGAAAGCTCTAAGATTTTTGATATCCTTACCAACTAGACGTTCTTTTTATTGTCTATAAAAAATATCGGTATTCTATTTATATACAGATTCTTACCCATATTCTCCATATCTGACATCTCTCCACAAACGAAGATACCGAGTTTTAACAAAACCTCCTAAAAAAAATGTTAATCCCTTCACAACTGCTAGCCACAAACACCTAAAAAGGCCATGTCTCCCGCAACATCGGAATGCTTATCAGCAACACCAACACACTTGTGACCACTATCCACCACTTGCGAGAAAACTTCAACAAACCCAAAAACACAAAAGCAAGTAGCAGTACTAAGGCTACCACAACTACCTGAGAAAGCTCTACGCCAAAAGCAAAACCTAGCAAAGGCATGAGTTTCGAATCCAAATCGGCAACCGTCATTTTAAAGTAATTCGAAAAGCCAAATCCATGAACCAAGCCAAAGAAAAAACTCGCCCATATATTGAGATCTGCACGCTCTGCCCTGGTCTCTTGGGCTACAAAAGCAATATTATAAACTGCAGTAAGAAATATAGTCACCGGTATCAAAAATTCGATGATGGCGGTATCAAATTCCAGTATTTTATAAGAAGAGAGCACCAAAGATATGGTATGCCCCAAAGTAAATACGGTGACCAACCACAGCACTTTTTTCCAATTTTTGACGGTGTATGGCACAGTGAGTACTGCCAAAAACAAAACATGATCATAGGCTGTCACATCCAATACATGTCGGAGTCCTAGCTCCAGAAATAATATAAAATCTTGCATAGAGTTGGTAAATAAGTTAGTTTAATCCGCGTTCTTTTTGTATTTGTTCGTAGGCCTTTTGGACCTCTTTAAATTTTTCTTCCGCCCCTTTCTTAATGGCTTCATTTTCCGTAACCACCTTATCCGGATGGTATTTCTTCACCATCTTCCGATACGCCTTCTTCACCTCCGCATCACTAGCATGTTTATCGATTTCCAATATCTTATACGCATTACCAGCGGCCTCTACAAACATCGCTTTTATGCTTTCAAAATCATGTGGTTGTACCCGAAAATAATATGCAACTTGCTGGATGACATCTTGTTCTGCCTCACTCACAAATCCGTCGGCATGGGCGATACCAAACAAAAAATGCACGATCTGTAAACGAACCTCATAGCGCGTTCGTTTCGATAAAAAACTGCTAATATGTGCCACAGAAATCTCTCTCTTTTTTATTACCTCATTAAATGTTCGAAAAATCGCATTGGCACGCTCCTTGCCGTAGGTGCTCACAAAATACTGCCGGACATATTGCAATTCGGTTTCATTTACCTTCCCATCTGCTTTTATAATCAACGAACTTAGAGAAATCAAATGCAACTCAAAATCCGCTGGAGACACAGTTCGTCCTTGGTTGAAAACCACTTTGGCTTCACCCCCTTTTACAGAATCGAAAAAACTTCCAAATAAAAAACCCAAAATAAGGCCTGGGACATTAAATACCATGAACCCCAATAAAGCCGCTAGCCACTTTAGCATACGTTGTATTAAAATCGTTTGTTACCTTCATATAGGTATTGGATTCAAAGATAAAGTTTCCAACTTTAACAAACGTTAACAAAAAACTAATGGAACTGATTTTTTTTCACAATACAAAACTAGCCTATTCTCCTCTTCCTAGGCTTATCAACATGGTTTTTCGCCTGTACCTTCAAAGTATTTTAAACCAAGTGTGTCAAAGGTTGTTTTCTAACCAATATCATACACGGTAGTTCACACCGTACTGACCACTAAGGTATCCTCTAGTATTTCCTCTATACGATGCCTGCCATTGCCCTATTCCTAGTTCGCCCTATAGACTAAGTACTCAAATCTGTCTGCTCCCAATCGATACCATTGGAGAGCATCCAAGTTAGGGCATGTCTGCGTTCGTGTATCACACCACCATTCTCCACAGGATGAAATCCCACGGGAACAGTATCCTCACCCAATTGGGCAGAACGTACCGCATTGTGAATACAATAAAATAAATCTTCCTTTTCTATAACTTCTTTCTCCGTCAATAGACTTTGCTTAGCAACCCATTCCTCCAACGACTCCTCCAGCTTACAGCTATGATGCCTCAATACATCTTGCATTTGATCCCCAGACATCATTGCAGCTGTAATCTCTGGTTCTCTATAGCCAAAAAACCACGCCAACGGCCAGGCATTTTCAAACTTCCAACCGATGATACGACGATCCTCCTCCGCTCCTCGAACCGATTTTAGAATCTCCTGCTCTTCTGACTCCATATATTCCAATAAATTGTTTCTGGCTACAAATTCTAAAATCTGCGCATCCGACACCATGTCTTCTGGTACCAATACCCATAACACCAATGCCTTTATCGCATGCAACCGCAAAGCGATCTCCATTGGTGGCCGCAACGTTCTATTCCAAGTGGTAGGCAAATGCAAAGTCGGTTTATAAGCTGCCTGCTTACAAATCTCCAAAGAGCGGATTCGAAATGCAGGCAGCCTTTCCAATGAAGACCCATCTCCCACCTTGTTTTTCAGTTTAGATTTCCAACCAAACCACTTTTTAAATAAACGCATTGTTTTCCTTTTTAGACTAACAAAGCTACAAAAACAAAGCTACACATGTAAGATATTTCTGAATTATGCAGTGAGAGTACCTACCCAAAACTCTAAAAAACACATTTACTCTGCCGATGTTTCCAGATAATTTCTATATCGAAAAGTTGACTATACATAATATTGGTTTGCCCCAACTCCTTTATAAGGTCTTTTACACCACAGCCTATGCTGGTGCTATTCTATTCTGTTGGAAAAGAACTCCATGCAAGACTAAGTAGTAAAAAATATCGTATATCATATAGCAATCATTTATTTAGAAGATACAAGTTATACCACAAAAAAAGGTTGGCTCAATGCCAACCTCATCTAATTTTTCTAAATCTAAAACGCATTAGCAGAACTCATTATAAGCATCTACTAAGTTTTCTGCTATCATTTCGGCTGGGCGTCCTTCGATATGATGACGCTCGAGCATATGCACCAATTCTCCGTCTTTAAACAAAGCCATAGAAGGTGAAGAAGGAGGAAATGGTATCATAAAACTACGTGCCAAATCTGTAGCTTCTCTATCTACTCCAGCAAATACCGTTACGATATGTTCTGGCTTCTTGTCGTTTTGTAAGCTCATAATGGCTCCAGGACGGGCATTGGCTGCAGCACAACCGCAAACCGAATTAACCACTACCAAAGTAGTTCCTGTACGTCCCATCACTTCTTTTACAGCATCGGTGGTATGTAATTCTTCAAACCCAACTGCTGTCAAATGCTCGCGCATGGGTTTTACTAATTCTGGTGGATACATAAATTTTCTTTTTTTATTTAAACAATCACAAAGATACCGATTAGATTTGATATGACGGCATTTCTTCATCAATTGCAAAGAGATATTCTCCAACCACTATTAGCCTTAAAGTACCAAAAACTTTAAAGCTCGCCAAAGTACTGTTTTTAAACATGCAATCGATCGTCTCTTACCTTGGTACAAAAAACCAAGAAGCTTCTTTTTTATACAACAGCTCACTCCATTTTCATCATAAAACGAACATTAATATCTTATAGAGGAAACCTAAGTTCCTTCTACCACCCTTGTTGGCAATCCACGTTTTTGTGCCATCGCTATAATGCCTCTAGTACCTTTGGAGACACCTATCGGGAAGGCCAATAGTCCATCTGCAAGGCGTACCATTTGTTTGTTTCGTATAGGTCCAGCTGCTCGTCCGTAGGCGTGCCATTCGGGCAGGAAGATGTGGTATGGTACCTGATTTCTCTTGACCCAGTCTTCTGCTAGTGCATCGCAGCCGTTACAGCCACCGATGAGGATTTGGAGTCCTGTTTGTTTGCCCAATGCACGGTTTAGATGATACTCCAATAATTTGGCATTGCTAAAATGTCTAGATCCGGATACGATTAAGTAAAAAGAACTTGTTTTCATGGCTTTTGTTTTTGGATTATAGGCCATGTTTTTGCAAGGGTAAACTCGGTATACAGGACTTTGGCCTTAGCCAAATTTATATAGTCTTGGAGAGCGAGTTTTCCCTTGCTTTATTTGCCGTTTTCTTCCAAAAACAAAAGCCATGAAGACGGTATTCGACTGCTTTCGGATATATATTATTTTTGCAATGCAATAGACAAAACATACCTCCATTGGCTAAGCACACAACGCCAAAAGATTTATTTAGAAGCATGGCATGGTGATTTTTCTTTTTAGTAGAAGTCTCCGATTGAATAGGTTTACTTATCTTGCAAATCTATAACAAGTACAAAGCATGAACTGGGAACAACTACTTTCATTAAAGCGTTTTGGAGACACCAACAAACGACTGCGCAGCGAGCAAGACGAAACCCGATTGGGTTTCGAAGTAGATTACGATCGTATTATTTTTTCCGCTTCCTTTCGTTCATTACAAGACAAAACCCAAGTTATTCCCTTGTCCGAAACCGATTTTGTTCACACCCGTCTCACCCATAGTTTGGAAGTATCGGTTGTCGGACGCAGTCTCGGGCGTCTTGCCGGTATCCAACTTTTAGAGAAACACCCCTACTTAAAAGAAAGTTTGGGCTACCAATTCAACGATTTTGGTGCTATAGTAGCGGCAGCCTGTTTGGCACATGATATTGGCAATCCTCCCTTTGGGCATAGTGGAGAAAAAGCCATAGGCGCTTATTTTGAGTATGGCGCAGGAAAGCGTTTCAAAAACGAACTCAACGATAAGCAATACCAAGATCTCATCGACTTTGAAGGGAATGCCAATGGCTTTCACCTGCTCAACCGCAGTATCGGCGGAAAATCTGGAGGACTGCGATTATCCTATGCCACTCTGGGTGCTTTTATGAAATACCCCAAGGAATCCTTGCCAAAAAAACCTAGCGATCATATTACCGACAAAAAATATGGGTTCTTCCAAAACGACAAAGCCCTTGCCCAGCAAGTGGCTCAAGAACTCGGATTGGGCAACAGAAGCAATCAATCCGACTCCCTATTATATCACAGACATCCATTGGCATACCTTGTAGAAGCTGCCGATGATATTTGTTATACCATCATTGATTTTGAGGATGGAATCAACCTAGGTCTTATTTCTGAAGATCGGGCTTTAGAATTTCTCATCAATTTGGTTAAAGACCGTATTCACACCCAAAAATACAGCGAACTTGCCTATACTGCAGATCGAATTTCATATTTGCGTGCCCTAGCAATACAAACCCTAATAGATGAAGCGGTGCGGATATTTATGGAGCAGGAAAAAGCCATACTAAACGGCAGCTTCTCCACAGCCTTGTTGGACAAAAGTAAATACAAGGCACAGATAGAAGACATCATTGGGATCAGTGTGAAGCAAATCTATCAATCGGAAGAAGTTACAGACAAAGAAATTGCGGGCTACAGCATTCTCAGCGAATTGCTAGAAGCGTATTGCACAGCCGCATATGGTTGTTATCAGCAGACCGCTACCAATTACGACAAATTGTTAGCCAGAGGATTACCAGCCTATATATTGCAAGAGTCCAACAACACCTATCAACTTCTACTAGGCGTATCTTCTTATATTGCCAGCCTATCCGACAGTAGAGCCCTAGCATTGCATCAGAAAATCCGTGGGGTGATCACATAAGTACACCACAATACGATTTGGTATTAAATTTATTGACCAAGGCTAGGAAACCTTGGTTTGTGCAAAAATACACCTCCTATTTTAGGCAAAACATGCGATTGCAGTAGCACCAACGCATAATGAGAGAGCCGTATGTGATTGTTAGCATTATGCTTTGAAATTTACTCCTGTATTTGCCATATCAAAAAAATAAAACCATGCGGTCACTCTCATCCCGATTGGCTTTCTTATTTTTGCGTATGCAAAAAATCCTATCCTATCCGATAAGTTTTATTTTTGGGTCGTTGTTTTTCATCGCCCTATGTATTTTTCACCCTATCCAATGGATCTGCTTGCGATTCTTTGGATACCATGCGCACAAACAAAGTGTAGCGATACTCAATTGGTTTTTGATGCGATGCACCAATATATTGGGTACGACATACCGAATTAAAGGGCATGAGAATCTACCAACCGATCAACCCATCATATTGGTATGCAACCATCAGAGCATGTATGACATACCACCTGTATTTTGGCATATGCGCAAATATCATCCCAAGTATATCTCAAAAAAAGAATTGGGCAAGGGAATTCCTTCGGTATCTTTTAATCTTCGTCATGGCGGTTCGGTTTTAATCGATAGAAAAGATGCAAAACAGGCAACAATGGCCATTGCCAAATTTGGAGAATACATAGAAGAAACGAAGCGTATGGCGGTAATTTTCCCAGAAGGCACCCGTTCTCGTACTGGAAAACCCAAACCTTTTCAGTCCAAAGGTTTGAAAGTACTCTTCAAGAAGATACCCTCCGCTATAGTAGTGCCGATGACCATCAACAATTCTTGGAAAATGCAGCGATACGGTTCTTTTCCATTGGGATTGGGTAATCGTCTACAATTTCAAATACACCAACCGATACGTTTAGCCGACCATCCAGACCACGATGTACTAATCTCACAGATTGAACAAACCATAGTCCAGGATGTGAAACTATAAACTTATATTATGTCTATAAAAAATGTACGCTTAGAAGTAATGCGTTTCCTAGAGCCTAGCGTAGGAAGCCTGATCGATAAATATTTGGTTCCTATTGAAAAAATATGGCAGCCTTCTGATTTTTTACCAGATTCGGAGGGAGATGCTTTTATGGAGGAGGTAAAAGAAATACGAGAACTCGCCAAGGAGTTACCATACGATTTTTGGGTAGTGATGGTGGGCGACATGATCACCGAAGAAGCATTGCCTACTTACGAATCTTGGCTAATGGAGGTAGAAGGTGTCAACCAAGAAGAGCGCAATGGCTGGGGACGTTGGGTAAAGCAATGGTCGGCAGAAGAAAACAGACATGGCGATGTGCTCAACAAATACCTCTATCTCTCTGGCAGGGTAAATATGCGCGAAGTAGAAATCACTACCCAGCACTTGATATGCGATGGTTTTGATATTGGAACTGGTCGCGATCCGTACAAGAATTTTGTTTATACCAGTTTTCAGGAATTAGCCACTTATATTTCGCATTTGCGTGTAGCCCAAATAGCCAAGAGTTTTGGCAATAAGCGGGTAGCTAAGATGTGTCGTATTATAGCTGGTGATGAAATGCGCCATCACCATGCGTATGCGGAATTTGTAGAGCGAATTTTCGAAGTAGACCCAAGCAATATGATGTTGGCTTTTCAGGATATGCTAAAGCGCAAGATCACCATGCCAGCACATTTTTTGAGAGAATCGGGCAATAAGATAGGCTCCGCCTTTGAGGAGTTTTCCAATACCGCACAGCGCATAGGAGTATATACATCCAACGACTATATCGAAATACTAGACAAACTAATAGATATGTGGCAAATAGATAAGATAAGCGAGCTCACCGATGAGGCCCAGCGCGCAAGAGATTATATCATGAAATTACCCAGCCGATTGCGTCGTTTGTCGGATCGATTGGTAGTTCCAGAAAATGCTTTTGAATTCAAATGGGTACAGCCCGCTTTGTCCAAATAGGTAAAGCTTGTGGCAAGAGCATCATTACATTACAGCGGAACACTACATAACGTGAGTTTGATATATCATCAAAGATTTACAAATGACGTTTTGGATAGTCCATGATAGTTATTAACCTAAATCATTTGGATTGAAGCTTCTCTAAAATCGTCGTTCGAGCAAGAGAAAATAAAACAAGAAATTATTATTACATAAATAATTTTTTTAAATAAATATTTCATAGTATAAATTTTAATGCCCCATTCAGGTTGTAAGGGTGCTTTTTTCCAACGAATATTTCATACGAACAGTTCTTGTTGAAACTTTCTTTAGGTCTATGTAAAGTGATTTATTTCATATGCATTACAACTAGATAATAGGCTTGATAATAATTAATTGCTTTATCACTTATTTTACGCATTTAAAGTGCCGCAACATAAACCAATATACTTACTGTATACCGCTTACTCCAAAATAATTAATCTTTAATTTAAACTAGTCTCTATACCAAATATAGAAAGTAAATTCTATATATTTAACGTGAGTTCGATATAAATTATCTTCACAGAAGCCTTATAAATAGTGAGATTTGGATTAAAAAGGCGCAGGTTAAACCCTTAATTCAAGGCTTTTTGGGACAAAGATTGCTGTTTATAAGGCTTTCTGTAGATTCATTTTGTCTTTCCTTATGCGTCGTTGTGATCATTCCGAGCTATAAATAGCCCTTCAAAGCCACGCCTAGCCTAAGAAAATCAAAATAAACTGTGTGCGTAAGTTATATCGAACTCACGTTATTTAACTATTTATCCTCTAAAAACACAAAATTTTGGATAGACTCCGCAATTAATTGCGCCCTTACTAATTGCGTCCCTGCCATTCGCAGTTGGTAGATGTAGACTTGGACATCGTATTATCAAATATTATTTGCGTTTTTGAAAAAGTTAAGTGCAGTTTTATCGGTCTTTAAATTCTCGATATATTGTTCTCTTTCTTCCTTATTCATCGGTGGTGCTTGGGTTTGATAAAATCGGATAGAGCCGTCTTTTTGTGGTGCTGCCAAAATTACCCGTCCCACTCTCAAGTCGAACAGTCTAGAATTAACAATGGCATAGGCATTCTTATCGGCCAATTGCATGGCCACCCAATCTACCCTACTTTTTGTTGTCGTATTCAAACTTCCTTGTGAGAGGTAATGCGGATGATTTCTAGAAGTTGCCAATACAGGATTTACTGCATCTTGTGCGTCTGCTATGGTTAGTATCACAAAATATGTAATGTATTGGTCCGACGGATTCTTAAACAAATGTGCACTATGCTCTCCATTTGCGATAATCACTTGATGTCCTATGATGTGCTTCCCTCCTATTTGGATTTCTATTGGTCCATTTCCGTTTCCAGGAGAAACATACTTTGGTGTTGGAAATGGCGAATCAAAAAAGGGCAAATCAGATTTAGGTAATTTCTGGAGATATTCTACCTCCATTTTAAGGGTTTTGTGTTCCCACTTTGTGGAGTCGTTAAAATGCTTACCAATTCTCTAGCTTTTTCTATATTCCAACGCCATTCTTTCTCTTTTTTCAATTCATTTTTCAAGTCTTGAGCATTGCAGGGAAAAATAATTAAAACAAAGAATAAAACGCTTGCAATTATTTCTTTTTTCATGGGTTTGCAAATGGTTTTATCTGTCTAAAATAAGAAAATAATCGCAATAGTAAGGGCGCAATTAATTGCGCCCTTACTAATTTCGCCCCTACTGCGTCTTTACAATCGTTCCAACAAATCTCCTGCTAGTTGTAGCAATTGCAGTTCTAGTATTTTGGCATCGTACTTGGCATTGCTATAGGCGGTTTTGGCATTAAGGTAATTCAGCTGTGCCTGTCTGTAGGTTACCGAGTTTATTCTTCCGTACTTGGCTAGCTCCTGGGTGCGATCGAGATTGTTTTTACTGGTTTTTAGGTTTACCCTTTGGGCAGCTACCACGTACAAATTGTTTTCATATACATTGTACAAATTACGAATGTTGTTCTCGATCTGTTCCCATTGTTGCTGCTCACTTATTTCCTGATTGGCAAGTGCTATTTTGGCATTAGCAACGCGGGTTTTGGTAGCCCCACCATCGAACAAATTCCAGCTAAGGCTAAGCCCTGCATTAAACCCTACATTTCTGAACTCCTGACTAAAACTAGTCGCAGGATTAAAACTCTTGTTTAGGCCATAAGAGCCACTTAAATTTAAGGTTGGTAAATACCCACTTCGCCCTGCCTTTAGGGTGTATTTACTTATTTGCATAAGCTGCTCCAACTGCTTCATGTTTACATTGCTGGCTTTTGCCTTTTGAATAACTTCCGATACTATGGGCATTTGCAAAAAGTTCTCGTTCTCTGGTTCTACCGTGTATAAAATTTCCACATTACGACCCAGCAGTACATTTAAATCGCGCTTGGCGTTAGACAGCAGTGCTACCGTATTGTTATAGGCAATACTATCGTTGTTGGTATCTACCTCCGCTTGGAGTAGGTCTAGGCTATTGCCTTGTCCGTATTCATTCTGATAGGTAGCCCGTTCTAATCGGTTGTTCGAGATGGCTAAATTCTCTTGCAAATTGCGCAATTGTTCGCTTAGCCTTCCGATCTGATAATAATTCTGAAACAATTGCAATACCGTTTGCTCTATGGTAGCTCTGGCTTGCAAGGCACTCATCTTGTGATTTTCTTTCTGAATTTTGAAGTTAAAATGTCTGTTTAAACCATCAAAAACAGTATAATTAAGATTTATACTGGCATTGTAAGTTTTGGTTTCTGCCCCGTCTGCATTGCGTTTGTTTCCATCCTGAAACACTACTTCCTGATTACCATTTTGGTAGTTAGCACCAGCACGACCTTGCAAGGTGGGTAACAAACGGTTGTTCCAAACCGAAGCATTGTTCTTGGCAATCTCCACCTGGTTATTGGCCATGCGAATACCATAGTTGTGTTCTAAAGCTTGTTTTAGTGCGGCTTCTTTGGTAAGTAATTCCTGTGCACTAAGGCTACTAACACTTAGCCATATTCCGAATAAAATTTTAATGCTCTTCATTGTTTTTTGCTTCTATTATGGCACGTTCTACTTCTTCTTTGGTTA
The DNA here is from genome assembly GCA_025800395.1 of Flavobacteriaceae bacterium. GTDB lineage: Bacteria > Bacteroidota > Bacteroidia > Flavobacteriales > Flavobacteriaceae > JAOXRU01. The sequence goes on along the minus strand of JAOXRU010000284.1, from coordinate 34,545 downwards.
CTTTGTTTCCAGTTTGCAACCACTTCACAAATACTGCCAAATCGTTAAAAGTATCTAGCATTAGCGGCAGCATTACCAGGGTAAGCACTGTTGCTATGGCAATACCATAGGATATAGATATAGCCATAGGTATGAGAAATTTTGCCTGTCTACTGGTTTCGAATATTAGGGGTGCCAGACCAGCAATGGTGGTTATGGTGGTAAGAAATATGGCTCTAAAACGCATTTTACCAGCTTCTAAAAGGGCAGTTTTGTATGGTAGGCCTTCTTTAAGATTGTTGTTAAATTTGCTTATAAGCACCAAGCCATCGTTTATTAGAATCCCAATTAACGCTATAATTCCTAACCAAGACAATATATTAACAGATAAATTGTGTATCCAATGCCCCCATATTACCCCAATAAGGCTAAAAGGAATCATGAGCATAAGAATTAAAGGTTGGCTATAGGTACGAAAGGTAAAAGCAATAACCACATAAATAATAAGCAGAATAACTGGTGCTGTTTTTTTCATAGAATCTATGGTTTTTCCGGCTTCTCTATTCTGTCCTTCGTACAAGGGTTTTACGGTAGGATACTTGGCCAAAATCTCTGGTACCACATCGGCACGTAAGTCATCTAAAATTTGTGTTGCATTGGCATCTTCGGTCTTTAGATCGGCATTTATTTGTATTTCTCGTTTTCCTTCGAGGTGATTAATGGCTACTTCTCCCCTTTGGATCTGATAGGTTCCTATTTCGGAAAAAGGCACCTTACCACCAGAAGGAGTTTGTATATACATATCGTCTAAATTTTTTATGGAAGATCGATCTGCTTTACGATAACGCACCCACACTCGTATTTCGTCTTGTCCACGCTGAAAACGCTGGGCTTGCAACCCAAAGAACCCCGATCGTATTTGAAACATTACCGACTGTAAATTTAGTCCTAAATTATAGGCCTTATCTTTTAGTTGTATTTGAATTTCTTTAATTCCCACAGGGTCGTTATCCGAAATATCTTTAAGCTCCGGATGCGCACGCATTTGCACTTTAAGATCTTCTTTGGCTGCTTTTAACTCTGTGATGTTATTTCCTAAAAGAGAAATAGAAACCGGACTGCCACCAAAATCGCTACCAGATCCAAAAATAAGACTCTCTACCCCGCTTACCGTACCTACCGCTTTGCGGAAGGCAGAATTAATCTCGAACGAAGAAAAATCTCGTGCCTCCCCAGGCAACAAGTTTACAGTAAGATTAGCATTAGCCGTGCCTGGGCCAATACGTTTTACCACATTTTGTATTACCGATTGGTTTCCTGTTTGTTTTTCTGTAAAGTTTTGGTTTACTTCCCAAACTTTTTCTTCTATACTGGAGATAATCGAATCGGTAATTTGTTCGTTGGTTCCTTGTGGCATTTTAAGATTTATAGAAATCATATCCGATGCAACACGCGGAAAAAAGCTACTACTAACAATACCACCACTAAGCGATGCTATACTAAGTATTAACAAAGATATTGGAATGGCAAAACCTAAAAATTTGTTGGCAAGGAAAAACTTTAAAAAAGGCACGTATACTGCATCGCGAAAACGCATAAGATTGCGATCTGCCCAACTATTTATCTTTCTAAAAAAGAGGTCTACTCGGTTGTACTTTCTGCCTTGTTTTTGCAATGCTTTGGAATGTGCAATATGCGCAGGTAAAATAATAAGTGCTTCTACAAGAGACACCAACAACGTAAGGGTTACTACTACAGAAACTTCGCTAAAGAAGTTTCCTATCCTACCATCTAGAAAAAAGAAAGTAGAAAATGCAATTATGGTAGTAAGTATGGCCGATATTATAGGCGGAACTACCTCTAGCGTACCATCTATAGCAGCACGTATGGGCGTTTTTCCTTTTTCGTAATGATGGTATATATTCTCCCCTATAACAATGCCATCGTCTACCAGTATACCAATTACGATTATCATCCCAAACAAAGACAATACATTTATGGTAACCCCCAAATTGGCAGCAAACATAAACATCCCGAAAAAGGCAACTGGTATACCAAAGGCTACCCAAAATGCCAATCGGGCATTTAGAAACATGGCCAAAAACAGCATTACCAAAGCTACCCCCATCCAAGCATTTTTGGCAAGCAATTGGGTTCTTTGCACCAGAGGTATAGACCAATCGTTGGCAATACTTAGTTGAACATTGCGGTGTTCTTGGTTAAACTTATCTATGTATTCATTTACCTTTTCGGCAGAGGAAATCAAATCTTCGTTATTGGTATTGCTTACCGTAAACTGTATGGCTTTTTTTCCGTTAAAAAAAATGCGATCCGGATCTTCCGACCAGGTATCTTGTATATCTGCAATATCTGCCAATCGAATTATATGTCCGTTTGGCAAAGCACGTACTACCAAATGGTTGAGTTCTTTGCCATAGTACTTTCTATGGCTAGCACGTATGAGGTAATCTTCGGCATTGGTTTTTACGTTACCGCCAGTAATAAGTAAGTTAGAATTGCTTACGGCACTAGCTACTTCCCGAAAACTAAGATTGTATGCTCTAAGATCGTTTTCTCGTAGATAAATAGCTATTTCCTGATCTGGAAAACCAGTAAGATTTACCTGAGAAATACCTGGCACACTACGCAAATCGTTCTCTACATTTCTGGCATACTCTTTTAAAGTAGCCAAAGGAATATTCTCGCCACTAATGGTAAAAATAATTGTAGGACGCACCGATTCTACTTTGGATACTATTGGCGGTTCCAATTCCGACGGAAAAGATGGTACCCGATCCACTGCATTTTTTACATCGGCTAGAATTACATCTATATCTTCCCCTTTAAGTGTTTCTATACTAATGCTTGCACTGTTCTCTCTAGATACCGATGTTACCCGATCGATACCAATAAGCCCCTTGAGGTTGTCTTCTATTTTAAGCACTACCCCTTCTTCCATTTCGGCTGGTGAAGCACCAGGATAGACCAATTGAATAGTAATAAGTTGGGAGTCGGAAAGTGGAAAAAAGCTAGACAACATGCTGGTTGCTCCTAGAATACCAAATACAACAAAGGCAACAATGAGAACATTTACCGCTACGGGAAACTTTATGAAATAAGATATTATTTTCTTCATTTTAAAGGTCTAATAGTTGGGTTGCTTACTGTGTAATAATTTTTACTGGCATGCCTTCAAATGCGCCAGGTATTATTCGGTCTAGTAATTGGGTTCCGACAGGAATATTTTGTATTACTGCTTCTTCGGTAGAAAAATATACTGGCTTTACTTCCAAGAGTTGTAATACACTATCTTGCACTACAAACAGTTTGCTATTGTCTACCAATAGTTTACGAGATACCGAAATTGCGTCTTCTATTTCTTTGGCTTGTAACTGTGCTTCTAAATACAAGCCTTCTTTTAAATCGGGATGTTGTACATCTATAGCCGCTTGAACGGTTTGCGAACTGGTTTCTACACGAGCATTTACTCGCTGCACCACACCGGTATAGGTTGCGCCCGAATCGGGGTGTTCTAAAGCAACCTTATTACCAATTTGTAACAGCTTGGCGTAAGATGCATTTACATTAACAACAAGCTCGTAGATGCTTGGATCTATAAACTCCCCTATTTTCTGCCCTGGTCTTACTAAAGACCCTGGGGTAATAGTGGCTTCGGTAAGCACTCCTTTATATGGCGCCCGAATCTGATGCTTGCCCAGTTTAACCTCTAAATTCTTAATATTATAATAACTCGTATACAAGCCTCTACCGCTAACAAAGTACTTTTCTTTATCGGAAAGCGGTTTGGGCATGGGCTGTAGCACTTTAGCCATATCGAACTGTTGTAAATATGCTTGCCAATTGGGGAAAGCCTTAGGATAGTCTAGTCGCAAATCGGCCATAGTTGCGGTGAGCAAATTAAAGAAATTACTTTTTTGTGCATTTAAGTTGGCAGCAAATTCTTGACTATTTATAGCAACAATAACCTCGCCACGAGTATACTTGGCACCACTTTTAAAGTCTTTTGTTCTAGGCACCAACACCCCTTGTACTTCCGAAAACAATTGCAGTTTTCGCTTAGCTACTAGATTACCGCTAGCGGTTACTACTACAGGCACCCGTTTTGGTTGTGCTTTTTTAACCACCACCGATTTTACAATTTTATCGAATTTGGGTTTTGGCTTCTTTCGGCTTGCAATAATGTTTTTGGCCAACATAAAGGAGCCAGCTAACAACAGTATTCCTAATACAATTAATATAAATTTTCTCATGCGGTAGATATTATAAATGAGAGGCGTTTTCTCCCAAGTTGGTTTGTATTTTTTTTATGATTTGAATAAAGGTTTCTTTTTCTTTATCGTGCAATCCTTGTTGTATCTTCCTATTAATAATTCTAGCAATGGGCAATGCTTTTCTAAAAACATGCTTTCCCTCTTCGGTAAGATACACTAGTTTTGCTCGTTTATCTTCGCAACAAGATTTCCGTTTTACAAACTTCTTTTTTTCCATTTTTGCCAATAGGCGAGTAAGGGATGATTTGTTTCTAGATGTAAGAATAGCCAACTCTATTTGATTGCGTCCGTCTTTTTGATGCAACATTTTAAGCACAATTAATTGTTCTTTGGTAAGAGGAATACCAGCCTTTTCAAATGCCCCTTGCAAGTGGTATTCAATTAGTTTTACCGTAGTGCCCATCCAGGGTCCTAGTGCGTCTTCGAATTCGGATAAATCGATAGTATTAACCATAAGACAAAAATAAAAAAACTCATTTAGTTGCACATGCAACTAAATGAGTTTTAATAAAATTTTAACAAACCCTATAGTTATTCAACTTGAGCTTGCGATTGTATTAACCGTATCAAATCGTTAGCTTGTACCACTCCAGATTGTCGCCATACTTGTTGTCCGTCTTTAAACAACATAAGGGTAGGTACACCACGAACTTGGTATTTGGCAGCCAAAGCTTGGTTTTGGTCTACATCAATTTTAATAATATTAGCGGATTCGCCTATCTGGTCTTTTACCTGTTTAAGTATGGGCCCCATCATTTTACATGGTCCACACCAATCGGCATAAAAGTCGATAAGCACCAAGGGATTGCTTTGTATAAGATCTTTAAATGTTGACATAGGCATATTTTTCACAAAAATAAATTAATTGTGATATATTATAAGTTACCTATGTTACATAGAGATTTTGACTCTTATTTCACCGGTACGCACCATTGTACGCCAACTAAACCGGCTTTTTCCAGTTCTATGATCATTTCTTTATAAGAAGCAGTGTCGGCTAAATTCCATGCATTTACTTTGGAGATATAGCCATGTGCTTTCTTAACACAATAGGCTACAAGTTTCTCTTTTTCCTCATCAGAATAATAAATAACCTCGGAACTAAGTCCTTTTCTTTTAAGTGCTTGAACTGCTTTTTGAGTTTCGGACAACTCATTATTGTAAGGATTATTGTATTCCTCACGTACATCGAAAATTACGATATGTGCTTTCATTTTGGTCGGGGGATTTTGGTAAGGGGTTACTGAATAGTTTATACGATTTGTAGTAAATATAGTAAAAAAAGAGGGAGATCAAAAATATCAGGTTCTCTATTTTGAGAAAAAAGCATACAAAAAATTAGGATTGCTATAATTTTATACCAAAAAACATGCGATGAAAACTAGAATTTTCATCGCATATTTTAATAATCATTTTCTAATCAGAATCCTATTTATTTTCAATTCGCTTTACTACCTCTTCGGCAACGATATCTTGAATGCCCTGATCTAAATGTGAGGTAAACCCGACACAAGAACAGTTGATTTCTCCAAGCACATAGATGTCCTTTTTGTTTTCATCCCAATCGAGCATAAAATCTGCAGTCCAAATCAATGGAATATCAAAACCACCTAATTTGTCAGAAATAGTTGGAAGCTCCGCATTAAACATATCCACTAGTTCTTTCCACTGCTCTGGTTTGTCATAAGTATACTTGGCACCAGAGAACAAAGTAGCAGAAAATGCATCTGCGCTATCTGCTGGTTTTTTGTGCACTACAAAAATAGGCGTGTCTCCTACCATAAGAATACGAATTTCGCCTTCTTTAATACGCGGCATAAAGCGCATATCTACCAACATACCATTTTCTCCAACAATATATTGTTCGCAGAATTTCATAAACTCGCCAAGCGTATTGTACTCTACATGGTTATCTACCGCTTCTGTACACTTAAGCTTGGTAGATAAAGGCAGGCTATCACCTGGTTTGTAGTCGATATCGTCGGCAATTTGCACTCTCCAAATTCCTTCTCCTGTAGAGCCTCTATTTTGTTTCAGTACTCGTTCTCCAAAAGAAATACTTTTTGGAAAGGTTTCTTCAAAAGTTTTAATATCATAATACGCATAGGTATCATCAGGTACTAAGTCTGTTTTGGCAAGTTTTACCAATGCATCCTTTGCTCCAAAATTGAGCATGGCATCGGGATGTGCCATACCAACCAATCCTTTATCTGAAAGGGTGCGCAAGGCTTCAAAATATTCTTTTTCTCCGTTGGGTAAATTTCCTGGATTGATGCGGCTAATATACCCATCAAATCGGTCTTTGGCGTAATCGATAATTTGTTCTTTCCACGCATCGCGAAAATAAACAACTTCACAATCCCATCCTTTTGCTTTAATTGCATTGAGAATTGGCATAGTGTCTTTACGATGCCCATCTAACCATTTGTCTGAACCACCTTCAGCCTCAAAAATTACAATGTTTTTTTTCATGAAATAAAATTCGTTTTAATAATTAGGTAAAAATTCATTTAAGAAGCTACAGTAATATGATATCGATCAATTTTAGTGTATATTAATAACCGATGACTGCAAAATCCACTATAAAAATACATCCACTCTAAGGTATAAATAATGACAATTATCATGTTTGAACGAACTTTCCTTCAAAAAAATAATATGATAATGAAAGAAATCCGAATTTAGCGACAATATACCCTTCAATTAACTATGCAGTAACAAGATATCATATCATTCAGAAGCAGGGTGGCAAGTTAAACTGATCATTTTTAGATCAAATTTAATGTGTATTAGGTAGGTGTAAGTTCAAAAATAAATGTTGTTTTAGAGACACTTAGTGCGCGCCATACCCTTCAGGAATTGGGTTGCAAAATATGATTTATATTTCCAGACGAAAAATTCTTAAAAATGTTGGCATAAAGAATTAGAAAAAAGTTTAATTGAACTGAAACACGCTATGAAATATTTAAAGAAAAAAGTTTTTTACTATATGCCAAGGTCCTAAAAAGCTTTTTTGTGTTACATTTTTGCAATAAAATATAGTGGGAGTCGAAGAAAAATTTAATTTCGTCAAAAAAAAAGCGAGCGTTGTCGGAATATACGCTCGCCCTTTCATTTTAAAAAAACAATCATAAAAATCACTCACTTTTCTTCTTACCACTATTCATCATCAACAGCAGGGCTGCTACTAAAGCAACACATACAAAGGCAAAAACGCCTATCATTAAAATTCCGTTTCCCCAGTTAACTAATGAAATTGCTTGTGGTATCATAATTCTATAGCTTAATAATTTCTGAGGTAAAAGTATAAAGATCAAAATACCTCTAGTATGATAAAAATCATTTTTTACAAAAAAAGTGGATTTTATCCCTATTTTTTTGGGCTATTTCTTCGAACTAACCCCAAATAGAGCAAACAATGGGCAAAATTTAAATATTCCAGTTAACAAAAATACTACGGCAGCAATTACCAAAACCACACCAATTGTACCTGAAATATATTCCATATAGTAAGCCACGCCTATAAGGACTGCTACTACGATTCTAAAAATTTGATCGAGGTTTCCAACATTAGTTCTCATAATATCTATTTTTTAAGGTTTATTTAAAATTACAACGATACAAATAGAACTGCTGTGACACGCATCACAAGATTGGATTATTGCAGTATTTTTATCATTCCCTGGCCTAGTATAAGTAGATTATCCTGCTCCATTTTTTTCAACAAACGAGAAATACCCTCCCGAGAAGCCCCTAACTCTAGGGCTATTTCTTGATGGGTTTTGTGAATGGTATTTGATCCTTTGAGCTTGGCTTCATTAAACAGGTATTCTCTCAGCAAGCGATCTTTTCTAGAAAATGTAAGCAATTCTATTGTGTACAACAATGCTTCATACTTGGAAGAAAACAAGAGGTATAGATAACTATTCCATTCTCTGTATTTGGCAGTAAGATCTCGAGCTACATCTGCAGGCACCAACAGCACTTTTGTGTTTTCTTCCACCACCGCTTTTACGGTACTTGCTTCATTTTTGACATTGGTAAGTACACTCATTATACATGTCTCACCAGGTTGAATATAATAAAGTAGGAGCTCATTTCCTTGCTCCACTTCTCTATATACTTTGATCAAGCCTTTTATCAATAATGGTATGTATTGCACATACTGTCCTTCTTTGAGAATCACTGTATTTTTTTCCAAATCGACCAATTGCACCTTTTCTTTCAATTCTGCCATCAATTTTGGAGAATCTGTCAATTGCGGAAAAAAAGATTGTAGCTGAGAATCAATAGTCATTATCAGAGTGGTTTTATTCCCTAAAATACGCTATTTCCTTCTATTTTGAAAATGTAATACTCCAAACCCCTCTCAATTGATTCACATCATAACCCAAAGCCTTGTCTAGAGGGTATCTGGCTTTGATATTTTTCAATACTGCTGGTTTTATATTCTTTTGTGGCACACCATGGCATTGCAAGCACATGCTATTGGTAGTGATTGGATAGTAAAACTGTTGTATTTCACCCTTGTCTTGCACCACGGCATCCAAAGCTTTCCCTAGAGATAGTTCTTTCTTGTATTGGGTAATCACTTCTAGAGCAGCCGCATCCGCTTGATTGTCGGGGTTTCGGGCTTTGTCCGAAAGTCGTCGGATAGTAGCTTGAAATTTATTGGCCATACTATCGGTAAGTTTTATGGCATTTTCGTTGCAAAATTCCAAAGCTTCACTGGTTCCCTTTTTTTGAATAGTTCCCATCAAATTTTTCCCCAACACCTTTTTGGTTCCAAGGGCTATGGCGATTCCTTTTTCTTCTGGAGTAGTCGGGAGTATATCTGATTTTTTTTCTTCCTTTTGCTGGTACCAGTACCTAGCTATATTCGCCACATCATTTGTTTTGTAGGCACCCATTGGCATCACATTATACTTTTGGATGGCTTCAGGCATTTTTGAAATACTTGGATCCAACTTTGCGACCCAGTTTTGAATAGCCTTTACAAAAGAAGCTTGATCTTTATTGTCGATCATATATGCCTTCTTTATTTCAGCAATGGTCGGCCCAATTCTTTCCCCTGGCATACTTTCATTATTATGACACAAAGCACATTGCTGCGTAGATAATTTTTTTGCGGCCAAAAGATCGAATTCTTGTTGTGCTCCTTCCTTTTTCGAATAATTGGTGTTCTTGTTCTTGCAAGCTGCAAGCATCATAATAAACACCAACAATATAATTATTTGTTTCAAATTACTTTTATTTGATTAACACCTACAAAACTTTGCGTATTATTACATTTTACCTACTGCACAACTTATATAAGATCGCGCTTTGGATAAGGTTGTATTTTCCTGTCCACTAGGAGGGTAGCCTATTGCCTTTAGTTTTTGGTTTACCAATTCCACGTCTGTATCTTCTATGTAAGAAAAACTCACGCTAGAATTAAACACATCTACCTCAACCTCCGAAATATTATCCATATTCGTGAGCTTAGCTGTAATGGTATTTCCACAACCCTTACACTTTAAATTCTGTACAACAATATTTGCTCTCATTGTTCTTTTTTTTGATTATCTCCAATTCATATATCCACCTTGTAAGTCGAAAATTTCTTCAAAACCTAACTTGGCTAACTTTCTGGAAGCCTGACGGCTTCTCCCTCCACTTTTACAATACAAATATATAGGTTTTGTATTATCTAGCTTGGTGCAATCTTCTGCAAAACTAGTAGAAAAATAATTGATATTCTTGGCTTTCTTGATATGCCCCATACGAAATTCACCTGGGGTACGCACATCTATTAATTGCACTTTTCCTTTTGCAATTCTTTGTTTAAAGTCCTCTGGCGACAATACTTCAACATTGGCATTAGTTGCATTACCAGATCCAAACAAAAAACTAAATATTGACATGATACTATTTTTAAAACGTTTGTTCTTTTACAAAAATAAAAGCTTCAATCGAATTAGGCTGTAACAAAAGTTACACTAAACTCAATAATGGAACTCATGATAACGTCTTGTATTATAGACTATTCACAAAAACCTACAAACTAGTCGGACACACATAGTCCGTTACTGGTATTCCTGCATTTTTTATATCCTTCATCCCTCCTGCCACATCAATAAAATTGTGAATTCCTCTACTTTTTAAAATCGAGGCGGCAATTACCGAACGATACCCTCCAGCACAATGTAAGTAAAAAGTTTTGTCTTGTGGGAATTTTTGCAAATTTTCGTTAATATAATCCAGTGGAATATGGATTGCCTTTTCTAAATGTTCGGCTACATATTCTCCTTCCTTTCGCACATCTACAACTGGTTGCTCTTTGGTAGTTAAAGCTACTTTAAACGTTTGTGCGTCTATAGAAGTAATGGTGTCATACTCTTTTGCGCTTGCTTTCCAAGCTTCAAAACCACCATCTAAGTAGCCAATCGTTTGGTCAAATCCTACACGAGACAAACGGGTAACAGTCTCTTCTTCTCTCCCTTTTGGAGCTATCAACAATATTGGTTGTTTTACATCGGCAATTAATGCGCCTACCCATGGAGCAAACTGTCCGTCCACTCCAATAAATATAGAACGTGGTATATGCCCATCTACAAAATCTTTTTGATGACGAACATCTAATACTATTGCACCAGTTTCATTAGCTGCCTCTTCAAAGGCATCAACACTCAAAGCATTAGTACCTCTAGCTATCACCTCATCAATATGGTCATAGCCTTCTTTGTTCATCATCACATTGAAAGGAAAATACTGCGGGGGTGGCATGAGACCATCTGTAACTTCGGCTATAAACTCGTCTCGAGTCATATCGCTACGCAAGGCATAGTTCATTTCTTTTTGATTGCCTAGTGTATCTACCGTTTCTTTCATCATATTCTTACCACAAGCAGATCCAGCGCCATGTCCGGGATACACAATTACCCCATTTTCTAAAGGCATAATTTTGTTTCGCAAACTATCAAACAACAAACCTGCCAACTCTTCTTGGGTCATATTTGCAGCCTTTTGCGCCAAATCTGGCCTTCCTACATCTCCCAAAAACAAAGTATCTCCGCTAAATATAGCGTGATTATTCCCTTCTTTGTCGATCAACAAAAAAGTAGAACTCTCCATGGTATGTCCAGGAGTATGTAATACCCTAATCGTTACTTCACCTATCTCAAATTCCTGATTATCGGCAGCCACTATCGCGTCAAAGTTTGGCTTAGCTGTAGGCCCATAGACAATAGCTGCCCCAGTTTCTTTGGCTAAAGTAAGGTGACCCGATACAAAATCGGCATGAAAATGGGTTTCAAATATATATTTAATTTTGGCATCATCGAGTTTCGCTCTCTGGATATAAGGTTTTACCTCTCGCAACGGATCGATAATGGCTACCTCTCCTTTACTCTCGATATAATAAGCACCATGCGCTAAACAACCCGTATATATTTGTTCTATTTTCATAATCCTGATAATTTCAATTTTATATTTGTGATACAAAAATAAGATTAAGAATTGAATTTTGTCGTAACAGAAGTTACAAAAGTCTAATTCTTCTTTTTTACTTTTTGGATGATCTGGTGTGCGATACGTCGGTGTTTCTCACTTTGTTGGGTCTTTTTATCGATACACTGTACTGCCTCATCCACAGAGACAAATAGATTGTTACTACCTATCAATAGAACCAAATCGCTATTAAAAATAATATCTCTTGCTGGGCCTATAGCATTGCTGACAATAACTTGCAAGCCCTGCCCTTTTAGCTGTTGAATGGTTTTGCTCAGCATCATCACCGCTGTAGAATCTATGTACGGTATCGATTCTGCATTGATAATAACATATTGCAAACTCGAACCTTTTGCATGAATTTCTTGCAATAAAGCACTTCTAAAGTAATCTTTATTACCAAAAAACAATTGGGCATCAAATCTAAAAATCAGCAATTCGGAACGAATAATCACATTCTCCGGAAAACGCTTTACATTTTTGTAAATGGCAGTTCCCTTTATCTGTCCCAATATCGCAATATGCGGCTTACTGGTACGATACACCATGAGGATCAAAGACAGTAGCACTCCCAAAAGCACCCCTTGGGTTATCCCAACAAATATGGTTGCCAAAAAAGTAATCAGATGCAAGAAAAACTCATCTTTCCGTGTTTTAAATAAAGTAATTGGGTAGGCAAAATCAATGAGCTTGAAAACTGCTACCATGATGATTGCTCCCAAGACTGCGTTGGGAAGGTAGTAGAACAATGGGGTTAGAAAAAGTAAGGTTACCCCCACCAAGGCTGCACTTACAACAAATGCTAACGGCGTTTTTCCTCCAGATTCGTTATTAACTGCCGATCTCGAGAAACTTCCTGCCACAGGGTACGCCTGAAACATAGAAGCAAATATATTGGAAGTACCTATTGCGATAAGTTCTTTGTTTGGCCGCACTTCATAATCCTTGTGTTGTTCTTCTATGGATTTCCCTATAGAGATAACCTCCATATATCCGACTAGCGCCACAGTAAGCGCAATACCAAATAGAGATTGGATGTGATCCCATCCCATATTGGGAAGAACCAAACTCGGCAATCCTTTTGGAATATCTTCTACTATAGCCACACCATGGAGTTGCCATTGGCTAAAAAACATCGCTAAAACGCCCAAAACCACTACCACCAAGGCAGCCGGAATTTTCCGATGAATTTTTTTGAGCCCAACCAATAAGATCACTGCACATGCTCCCACCACCACTGTACGCCAGTTGACTTGTGGCGCGGTATCTACAATCTGCAGCAGCAAATGGTGTACCTGATTGCTCCCTGGCATATCAATTCCCAAAAAGTGTTTTATTTGACTGAGACCTATAATGACTGCGGCAGCCGAAGTAAAAGCACTAATCACGGGCCTAGAAAGATAATTCACTAAGAAACCCAATCGGATGATTCCCATAGCCAATTGCATCAATCCGATCATAAGTGCCAAAAACACTGCCATTTCTACATATTCGGTATACCCACTTAGCTTTAATGCCCCAAGACCAGAGGCGACAATAAGAGAATCCATGGCCACGGGACCTACCGACAAATGTCTTGAAGTACCCAAAATAGCATATACCAACTGTGGTACCAAAGCTGCATACAATCCCATCACAGGAGGTAGTCCAGCGATCATAGCATAAGCCATTCCTTGCGGAATAAACATAATACCAGCGGTAAGACCTGCATTTAGATCTCCCGCGAGATACTGTCTTTTGTAGTCTGTAACCCAAGAAAATAAAGGGATGTTTTTCTTAAAAAAACCTTGTTGCATGCTGCAAAGATACTATTATGATTTCAGTTTTGATATCTATTTTAGTTCCCCCTTTCGTTGCCCTTCCAAGCTGGCACTAAAAATACATTTGTAAAACGGCAAAAATCTACAACTCTATTATTCGAATACTATTTCTGTTGAGGGCAATTTTTCCTTTATTTTCCAAACTCTTTAGCAAGCGAGAAATCACTACTCTAGAAGTATGCAGATCATAAGCAATTTCCTGATGGGTATTTCTAATGATATCATCATTGGTTATTTTGGCTTTGTCTCTTAGGTATTTGAGCAAACGATCGTCCATTTTTAGAAAAGCAATACTATCTATAGTTTCCAGCATTTCATTTAATCGGTTGTGATAGGATTCGAATACAAAGTTTCTCCAAGTGCGGTATTTGCCAATCCATTCGTCCATTTTTTGTACTGGAATCATCACCAATTTGGTGTCGGTTTCTGCTATAGCCCTAATATGGCTTTTGTTTTGCCCCAAGCAGCAAGCCATAGTCATGGCACAAGTATCTCCACGTTCCAAAAAATACAACAACAATTCATCTCCATCGTTATCTTCGCGCAATATTTTTATTGCTCCAGAAAGCAACAAAGGCATACTTCTAATATAGTCCCCAATTTCTATCAATTTAAAGCCTTCGGGGACTTCCTTTAAGGTAGCAACCTGATTGATGTCTTCCAACAAAGCGTTTTCAAACAATTCGCCATAGTTTTCTGTTAGCTCTTGTATCATGCCCTAAAAATAATCAATTTCTCACACAAAGACATTTCTGCGCAACAGAAAAGTGATCTAGAGGATAATTTTTGTATTTTCATACAAAAAAATTGAAAGAATTTATATTCGATAAAAACAAATACAGCTGCGAATTACTTATGGATGTATACCGCATGGAAGATAATCCAGATTTGTTCTTCGAACCAGCAGCCCACAGCAACGATTTTTTTGAGATTTTCATTTTTCAAAATGCTTCTGGCAGCATTTCTAGTAATCAAAAAATTTACAAAATAGAAGCTCCTTGTTGCTTTTTTACTTCACCCAAACAAATCAAAAAATGTCAAATAAACACCAAGAACATCAAAGGTTTTTATTTGGTGTTTCAGAGCAATTTTTTGTCCACGTTTTTCTCCGACAGTTTCTTTACCCATCGTCTCCCTTATTTTTTTAATCCGCATTTACCAAAAATATTGTCTCTTCAACAAAAAGACTATCAGTTATTGGATCTTATACTTGGAGAAATCGCATCCGAAATCAAAAACTACCAACCAGATAGCCCCCATACCATTCAATCCTTGCTATATTTTATATTACTTCGATTGCAAAGATGGTATCTACAACAGTATGCCCTCCCTTGGCAAGAAGCATCCGACAACCATGCGTATGCTTTTAAGGCATTATTGGAAGATCGGCCATCCATAGAAAAAGGAGTGCAATATTATGCAAACGCCCTAAAAATAAGCAGACAACATCTCAATCGAATTTTGCAAAAAACTTTTGGCAGTACCGCCAAAGAAATCATCCAATTAAGACTACTAGAAGAAATAAAAACCCAACTCATTTACACTAAAGCCAATGTAAACGAACTTGCTGTTCGATTTGGATATAGCGAAACCAATAATTTTATCCGTTTTTTCAAAAAACACGTGAAAATCACACCTTTACAGTTTCGAAAGAAATTTCAAAAAAATCATTTTTCACAAACTATTGGTCACCAAAACCACAACCCTACCTCATAATTCTGTAAAAAACAGTCACCTCAAAGAGTTGAAATACAGAACTTCATTCCAATACAAGTCATTTGCATTTTTTTATATTGCTGCACAAAGCTCTATTGGGATGAAACACATCTACTAAAAACTTAATCTTATTTTTAGCTCTACAGAATGATTTTTATCATTTGGTAGTTGTTTTTTTCATTAGTAATTTGCAGTTAAAATAGTATTTCATGACTTCCAATCTTCAAATAGTTTCTCCAGAAGAAGCAGTACAGCAAGTACAATCGGGCAATCGTGTTTTTTTTCAAGGCGCTGCTATGACCCCAAATTTATTAATAGATACACTTTGCAAACGCCATGGCGAATTGGAAAATGTACAAATCATACAATTGCATACAGAAGGCAATGCGCCCTATATGCAAGAAGAATGTAAAGACACCTTCAAATTATTTAGCTGTTTTGTCGGCGGTAATGTACGAAAAGGGGTAAATAGTAATCAGGGCGATTATATACCGATATTTCTAAGCGAAATCCATTGGTTGTTTCGAAGAAACATCATGCCAATAGATGTTGCTTTCATACAAGTATCTCCTCCAGACAGACATGGCTATTGTAGCTTAGGAACTTCTGTAGACATTACTTTACCCGCAATACTTACAGCCAAAACGGTGATTGCACAGATCAACCCACAAGTTCCGCGAACTCATGGAGATGGTATCATCCACATCAAAAACATAGATTTTGCTGTAGAAGTAGACTGTCCAATACACTATTCGATAAGCGGTATTCCTTCTGATATCGAGGATCAGATTGGCAGTCATATTGCTAATCTCATAGAAGATGGCGCTACTTTACAAATGGGAATAGGTAATATCCCAAATGCGGTATTGAATCGTTTGGGCAATCACAAAGATCTAGGTATACATACCGAAATGTTTTCTGATGGCATACTTCCTTTGGTAGAGAATGGCGTGATAAATGGGAGACAGAAAGAGATAAAAACCAACAAAATAGTGACTTGTTTTGCTGTTGGATCTCAAAAACTATACGATTTTATTGACGATAACCCTTTGGTACATTTCAAAGAAGCTGGCTACACCAATGATACTGCTATCATTCGTCAAAATCCGAAAGTTACAGCTATCAATAGTGCTATAGAAATCGATCTAACCGGACAGGTTTGCGCAGATACCATTGGACATATGCAATATTCTGGTGTTGGAGGTCAAATGGACTTTATACGAGGAGCTTCCCTATCGGATGGAGGGAAAGCTATCATCGCTATGCCCAGCATTACCAAGAATGGAGATTCTAAAATTGCTGGCTTTCTAAAAGAGGGGGCTGGAGTGACTACAACCAGAGCACATGTACACTATGTAGTCACAGAACATGGAGTAGCCAATCTTTTTGGGAAAAGCCTCAAACAGCGCGCCAAATTGCTGATCGAAATTGCCCATCCTAATCATAGAAAACAATTGGAAGAAGCCGCTCTTGCTCGCTTTGGAAGTAACGCTTATCATTTTTAAAAATCAAAAAGGAAGTCATTTTCGTATTGATGCCAGAAAATACTTCCGCTATCAAAATAAATCAAAAGAGGCGCCCAAATAATCCTTTTTGAAGCGCCTCTTTATCATCCCTTTTTATTGTTGCCTTCCTCCCAACAACATCAAATCGGAACATATCACCTCAGTAATCCCTCGACTGATACCTTCTTTATCGTCATACCTACGATAACTCAGCTTACCAGAAACTAACACTTGTTTACCCTTGGCGACATACTTTTCTACCACCTCTACTAGCTTACCCCATACCACAATTTTGTGCCACTGTGTCTGCTCTACAAGTTCGCCTCTACTGTCTTTGTACATTTCGTTCGTTGCCAATTGCAACCTTGCAAATTTTCTTCCATCTTCTAATTCAATTACTTCTGGGTCTGCACCCAAATTTCCAATCAACTGTACTTTGTTTTTAATCGCATTCATGTTTCTAAATTTTATGGTTAAACAGTTAATACCATCGTCCTTTCTCGGATCGACATTGCAAATTTGAAACAGATCACTCGAAACAATCGGTTATTAAATATTTGTAATCGACAGTAAATATTTGTAAACATTTGTTGTCTTTTTAATTGTTATTATACAGATGATTAGACAATTTGGTGTTTTTAAAAAGCGTACATTAAAATACAGCTTTAAGCACTTTTATCACATTACCAAAGCCTGTTTAAGGCCAAAAACCAGCGTCAAATTGGATAATCGCCTTTGTAAATTCATAAAATAAAAATGGTTTCCCCAAATAAGACAAGTTCTATCGCTTATCTAGTTGGAATTTCTATTTTCTTGTTACCTAAAAAATAACAAGACAAAACACCATAAAAAGCTATTGCAAAGAATGAACATCTTCGATCTGTTAAAAAACAAACAATCACTAGTAAAAATCAACAGACTGTTGCAGAACCATTGTGTACTTCATCTAGAAAAATGGGTTTTGACACCATTTATCTATAGCAACACGCTATTGATCTTGATCAAAAACTACAAAAACATTATAAAGACTATATTGTTGTTGTATTTATGTTTAAATCTGGATTGAGAACACCTATTTTAAACAGCATACTAAGTAGAATTAGTAACAACTTAAGATTGAAGAAAATGATTGTTAGAAAGTATTTTTTAGAAAATCCTTTCTTGTCACATTTGGCGGAGCCAGCAAGAAGGAGATTTAATTTCAATGAGTGGATTGTTCATATCAACAGCCATAATACCAACAAAACACCACCGACAGAGTAGTCCTATTTATTCTCTGTCAAAAAATAAGGTATTCAAAATGCATATACTTTTCAAAAAACTTCCTACATCACTATTTCTAGCTTCAATAGCTTAGAAACTATTTAAAAAAAATGTAAATTGTAGCATTCAACAATTGATAAACCATACAGATGCACAATGCGCAATACCCTATAGGTCGTTTTCAAATGCCCGCAGACATAAGTTCGGACGCTATAGAAAAAGCTATAGTGACGATATCGAATTTCCCTAAGAAGCTCCTTGAGCTATATTCTCCCCTAGGGGAAGAACAATTGCAGTGGACCTATCGCCAAGGCGGTTGGAACATAGCCCAGCTTATCCACCATTGTGCAGATAGTCATATGAATAGCTTTATACGGTGCAAGCTAGCCCTTACAGAAGACAAGCCATATATAAAACCATATATGGAAAATCTATGGGCCCAAGGTACAGACTATAGTCCCAAGACAACTTCTGCTTCTTTGCGTATATTAGAAGGACTCCACCATCGTTGGAGCCTGTTGTTGCGTTCATTAGACCAAAAAGAAGTAAGACGCATGTATATTCATCCCGAACATCAGAGCGAATTCAGCTTGGCACAAACCATTTTGTTATACGATTGGCACTGCAGACACCATTTGATGCATATAGAAATTGCCATACAAAACCAAGGACAACATTAACTATCTATTGTTTTGTGGCAATGTATACATAGCCATTTACCAGCTTCTTTTACAAAAATACTAGTGACTCTACCTTTGCTCGCCTGCACCCCTTCTTCTCCTATGCTGCTATCGGTCCATAGGTAAGTGATCCACGCAACTTCACCCTTTATTACCACCTTGGTATCTTTGATTTCGGTATGTAAAAAACTTCTCGTTTTTGCCCAATTCTCCCCTTCTTCAATCAGTTCTTTTGCACTCTTTTTTATCAGTAAATTTTTGTGATGGAATAAGGTATACTCTGGATGAAAAAAACTAGCATACTGCTGCATGTTTTTCATCTCAAAAGCCAACCACATTTTTTGTGCCAATTCTTTGATATGCTGCTTCTCTACCTCTTCTGATATAGAACCCAATATCTCAGACTCCATTTCACCTTGCTGG
The DNA here is from genome assembly GCA_025800395.1 of Flavobacteriaceae bacterium. Taxonomy (GTDB): domain Bacteria; phylum Bacteroidota; class Bacteroidia; order Flavobacteriales; family Flavobacteriaceae; genus JAOXRU01. Next base: position 15,376 of record JAOXRU010000284.1, on the reverse strand, counting down.
GTTTCTGATGGATTACAAGACAAAAGACCAAAGGCCATTAAAATGTATATTTTATGAAAAAATTGTAGCGAAAACACATGAATATTTGTAAATATTTTCTTATATTATAATCTTAAATAACTTTCTTTCAGCTAACTAAACTCTACAGCTTATTTATTATTTTCTAAATAAAAAACAATTTTAATCAAAAAATTAAATAAAAACAATAATAAAACGCTACAATTATCATCCTATGGAACAAAAATACTGTTTGGAGTGCGAAAGAAAACTAATTGGTAGAATAGACAAAAAATTCTGTTCCGATTCTTGCAGAAACACCTATAACAACCGATTAAACAAAGATAAAACAAACCTAATGCGAAACACCAATTCTTTGCTACGCAAAAACTATCGCATTTTAGAAAGTCTAAACACCAAGGGAAAAACCACGGTTACCAAAAAAACGCTTGAAAGAAAAAGTTTTTCTTTCGAACTGATCACCAGCATCTATACTACCAGAAAAGGAACTGTGTATTATTTTATCTATGATCAAGGGTACCTGCCTTTGGAAAACGAAATGTATATGTTGGTGAAAAAAAATTAAAATGTCTATTTTTTCTCTTTAGCACTGAGTGCCAAGGCAGCTCTCACTACATCTTTCCTGCTTATTTGTCCCACAATAATGCCATTTTTCTCTACGGGTAGACGCCTTCTATTACTATTATAAAACTGAGAAGCCGCATCAAATATATTGAGATTATGGGGAATCACCTCTACATTCTTGGTCATGAATTTTTCTACCGTTTTATCCAAAATAGGCATGTTAAAATAGCGACTTTCGGATATCTGTTTCATACAATCCGCTTCCGAAATAATCCCCACCAACATATTGTTATCGTCTAAAACTGGTCCACCAGAAATTCCGTTCTTAATAAAAACTTCCATCACCTCCAATATAGACTGTTCCGGGTGAAATGTTATCAGTTTTTTGGACATATGATCACTTACCAAAATAGAACCTTTTTCTTCATTTCCATTTTTTGATCTTGCTGCTCTAAAATTTTTTATTCCCATACTATCAACATTTAAAAGGTTGTTCCTAAATATACTGATTTAAAACCAATTATTTAAATATTTCTTTAGGAGCAGCCTATAATCTGTAATAATTAGTAAATTTAACCCCAAGGAATCACAATATGAAACAATTTGCAAACCTCTTAACCCTTCTATTTATAATACTACTCAGTTTTTGGAGCATCCAACAACAGTTACCAACCTATAAACCAGATCAAAATATTGCAGTAAGCCAATTTTCTACAGATCGTGCCTTGGAGCATGTACTTGCCATTGCTGAAGAACCACATGGTGTAGGACAAAAGGCACACCAACAGGTACGCGATTATATAGTGCAGCAGTTACGAAATATGAATTTGGATGTAAATATTCAAGAAGGCTACAATATAGGAGGCTTTGGAAATTTGAGCAATGTACAAAATATAGTAAGCCGCATTCCTGGCACAGAAAAAGGAAAATCGCTTTTACTGCTCTCCCACTACGATAGTGGATTACATTCCTCCTACGGAGCCAGCGATGCTGGTAGTGGCGTAGCTACAATACTAGAAGGAGTAAGGGCCTTTTTGGCACAAGGCAAACAACCAAAAAACGATATCATCATCGTGTTATCAGATGCAGAAGAAATTGGACTCAACGGTGCGGAGCTATTTGCAAACAAACACCCTTGGGCAGAAAACCTTGGTCTGGTACTCAATTTTGAAGCAAGAGGAAGCGGTGGCCCTAGTTATATGTTGCTAGAAACAAATGGCGGAAACAAAAAACTCATCCAAGCTTTCGACCAAGCACAAGTACCATATCCAGTTTCCAACTCTCTCCTCTATAGTATTTACAAAAGCTTACCAAACGATACCGACCTTACCGTGTTTAGAGAACAAAAAGATATCGATGGCTTCAACTTTGCCTTTATAGACGATCATTTCGATTATCATACTGCTCTCGATAATTACGAACGATTAGACCGAAATACGCTTGCGCATCAGGGCAGCTATCTCATGCCGCTGCTACAGCATTTTAGTCAGGCCGATCTTGGAGAGTTAAAAGCAGAAAAAGAACATGTATATTTCAACATACCCATAGCGCATTTTGTGCATTATCCTTTTGATCTGATTTGGATTATATACGGTTTTACCCTACTATTGTTTATAGCCACTTTATGGTACGGTTTCAAAAAATCTCTCGATCTCCAATGGAAAAACATTGGCAAAGGGTTTATTCCTTTTTTGGTGGCGCTAGTAGTCAATGGACTCATTGGTTTTTATGGGCCAAAATTGCTGCTTTATTTATACCCTGCCTATGGAGATATGCTACATGGTTTTCCTTACAACGGACATGCATATATCTTTATGTTTGTATTTTTATCTTTGGCTATATTGTTTTATACCTATAAAAAATTCAATCCAGTTCCTCCTGCCAATCTCATGATAGCTCCGCTAACCATTTGGTTGGTACTTTGTGCCCTCATCAATATATATTTGGCTGGTGCTAGCTTCCTTATCATTCCGGTATTTTTGATGCTAATCGCCTTAGGTGTAATATTCAGACAAGAAAAACCCAATGTGTTTTTATTGTTACTCCTTTCCCTAAGCGCTATATTTATGATAGTGCCCATGATAGCCATGTTGCCAGTTGGGCTTGGTTTAAAAATGATGGTTTTGAGTACCATTTTCACCACTTTGTGCTTTGGCTTACTACTTCCTGTAGTTGCCTACTACCGCAGTAAAGGACTCCTTTCGGTAGTTTTTCTATTGTTGGCTGTTATTTTCTTTTTTAATGCACACAACAATTCGAGTTTTGACAAACAAACCCCCAAACCAAGTAGTCTAGTGTACTATATAGACACCGATACCAAAGAGGCCTATTGGGCGAGCTACGACAAAGTACTCATCGATTGGAATAAGGCATTTATACGACCAGAAGATAGTCTATTAAGCAAACAACGACTGATGGTCAGCAAGTACTCCAAAGGTTTTGAATGGATACAACAAGCGGATTATAAACCCATAGAAGCCTTCGAATTACAAAAGTCACAAGACACCATTATTGGCAACGATCGCCATCTAACGATTTGTTTTAGCCCAAAAAGAGCGGTAGATCGTCTAGAGGTAAGAACCAACGACAAAATTGATTCTTGTAGTGTAAATGGCATCCCCCTTTCAAAAAACTATTTGCAGAAAAGAAGGAACAAACTTTTTACCCATTTTGTGAGCAACAACGATGCTACAGAATTGTACTTGCGCATTCCCAAAGATCAAAAAATCACACTTGAATGCAACGAGGCCTCAAACGATTTGCTGAGCAACACCTTGTTCTCCATCCCAAAAAGACCAAAAGAAAGCATTCCGCTCCCATTTGTATTAAACGATGCCATCATCACCAAAACTACAGTCCAATTTGAATAAACATATTGCAATTATAGGACTAGGGTGGCTTGGAAAAGCACTTGCAACATTTTTGTTGCAACAAAGCTATACCATTTTGGGTAGCACCACTACTCCTTCCAAAATTCCATTGTTGGAAGCACTAGGCATACAGCCATACTGCATAGACCTAGATCAACAGGGACAAGAAATTGCCCTAGAACAAATGTTATCAAAGGCAGCAACTGTGGTAATCTGCATTCCTCCCAGACATCAAAAAAAATCGGATTACAGCTATGCTCAAAAAATGACTCGGATCGCAAATGCCATAAACGACAGCAACAAAAACATTCTTTTTATAAGCAGTACTTCTGTCTATGCTGGCACCTCTGGCATATTGTCGAAAACCAACATAGAGAAACCAAAAAGCACCAGATCCCATGCCATATGGGAAGCTGAAGAAGTGTGGCGAAATCGATTTAAAAATACAAGTATATTGCGTTTCTCCGGACTCATTGGTTCCAATAGACATCCAATATATACTTTGGCTGGTCGAAAAAAAATCCCAAATGGTAACTGGCCGATAAACCTTATTCATCAAAAAGACTGTATAGGCATAATATATCGTATACTAGAGGATCAAATCTGGGGAAAAACCTATCATGCTGCTTATCCTTTTCATCCCCAAAAAGCAACTTACTACATTCAAAAAGCCCACCAACTTGGTTTGGAAGCTCCCGAATTTGAATCGAACCCTTTGCCTGGCAAAATCATAGATAGCTCCAAACTAATTCGAGAGCTATCATATACTTTTGCGGAGAAAATTTAGTATTTCAGTGTTTTTTAAATGGGAATAAAGAATTATTTAATAGTTTTGGCAAAACTACTATTTTACACCATGAGAAAAATCATTGCACTTTTCGTGTTATTCAGCACTTTTGGCACATACGCACAAAGCCAAACAGCACTTACCAAGCATTATGAGGCCTATTACCAGCAGATGAAACTGCAGGGAGATACCCAGGGAATGATCAATGCGCTGACGCATCTTTCTATTTTAAAAAACCAGAAAGAGACCAAAGACACTTTGGCCTATATTTATATGAACAATCGCCAATATATGCAGGCCCTCAATACCATTGGCATCGAAAATGACATCAATGCGTCGGATATAGCAGTACAAGTAAAAGCAGTATCTCTAAAAGCCCTTAGACAACCAGAAAGAGCTATTGAGCAATTCGAGATCATGTACAAAAGAAAAGCCAACCCATACTTAGCATACGAATTGGCCGATCTGTACATACAGACAGGAAACAATGCCACCGCATCTATCTATATCACCAACGGTTTGAGTAGTGTAAAAGAAGATATGAAACAAGCCTTTTACGAATCCCAACCGCCATATGAGGTACCTCTAAAGGCAGCTTTTCTTCAAATGAAAGCACTCATACAGTACAACAACGACAAAGACAATATAGATAAAGCCATCGTATTGTTAAACGAAGCCTTGGCATTGGCGCCAGATTTCAACCTAGCGAAAATCACCAAAGATGCGCTAGAAAAACGCAAAACAGAAGGAAAATAAGCAGCAAAACACCTTTTTATAACCCATAGACGTCTTAGCCTTTGCTAGGACGTTTTTTTTGTTAGCTGCGCAAAATGCAGAACGAAAATACCGGTCTATAAATGGCTAATAGCCCATAGCGGCAAGACAAACCCAATGAAACAAAAGAGACCAGCCCCACACCTACAACCTACACCAATTAACATTTGAAGTTGCTGGAATTACTTCCCAGACTGTGCCGCAAAGAATAAAAAGCCACCTCATTCATTCCGTGGCTTTGCTTTACAAAAGCATAAAAAAGCCCATCTAGCAAAACGAGATGGGCATGGCACTTATACTATTTTATAGCGAAAGTAAACACTTCCGACATAGAAGTATTGTTTTTTGCATCTTTAGCAATCACTCTCCAATAATACTGCGTAGATGCAGTTGTTGTCACTACAGCCGATGTGGTAGTAAAATTTCCTGCACTAGCAACTGGCGGATTTACCGTATCAAAAAGCAAATCGTAGGAAACAATATCATCATCCACATCCGATGCTTCCCATTCGATGGTTTTATCTCCTGCAGCATCCAAGGTGTTTCCTGGTTTTGGAGAAACAGCAGTGGCTGGGAATGGAGGGTGGCTTTCTACACCCGCACCAGCATTAAAGAAACGCCATTTTTCGCTATCCATAGGTTTATCTACACTATTGGATATAGAAGTTATATACCACTCATAAGGTACTCCTCTATCTATTTGCATACCATATTCTGTAGCTTCTACGGTTTTAAAAGATTTTCCTTGGGTATTTAGATTCACTACAGTGATCTTGTATTTGTCGGCACCATCGGCCTTATTCCAACGAAACACAACTTCACTCTTGGTTTCGTTAATAACCTTCCCTTCCTGACATACTGCATTTTTTTCTGGAAAAACCAAAATAGCTGCTACAGGATCAACAGGTCCACTATCACCGCAAGACACCATAAGACCCAGACCAAATAAGGCAATTAAATATGTTGTTACTTTTTTCATCTTTTTCTAATTTTTTCTTCTTACAATTCTATAGGTTAATCTCTTCTCTGGCGTTTTCACATGCAACAAATACACACCTTGTGGCAAGTGATCTACCCCTACAGCAACTTGATTTTTATATACTGGGAAATCTTTCTTAAAGATCATGGTACCAGAAATGTCAAACATAGACAATTCTACAGTGTTCAAATTATCTATTCCAAGGTTGATCTTAAGATCCTCTCCTTCTACTGGGTTTGGATATACCAGCATTTCTGCAGAAGTGATGATTTTCTCTCTATAAACACCCTGACAATCCAAATCGGTACGAACCTCCAGACTATTTTCCTTCTTATCCAATGGCATGCTAAAGCTAGAAGCTGTGGTGGTATACATTTTGTCGTTCATCGTGATATAATAGGTATCTGCTCCTTTCAAATCTACAGTGAATATTTTTGCAGCCAAATCTGCATGGCCACTCACCTGAAGTTCGTCGGGCTGCGAAACCACCACATCAAAACAAGCTTTCCACTCTGGAGCAGTATCTACAGTAAAGCATACCGTATAATTACCTGCTTGTAGATTTTCAAATTCTGTATTCGAACTAAAAGTTTTGGTAGCTGTAGCATCTCCCGAAAGCGTAGCAGTATAATTGAGGTTTTTAGCAGCAGTAATACGTATACTACCATTGTTTTTGGTAGCACAAGTTTCTCCTTTTATAGTAATACCAAAATTGTCCTTTGCCAAAGAAAACACCGAACAACCTCTAATATCCACTAGATCTCCCAATGGGGTATTATCGCAGTTGTCCTCATCATTTGGAATACCGTCGTTATCGATATCCATATCACAGACATCTCCTATACCGTCGCCATCAAAATCTTCTTGTCCAGCATTGGCAATATTGCCACAGTTGTCTGCGTCGTTTCCAATTCCATCTCCATCTTTATCTGGGTTTTCCAAAGCGAAGTTATCTATAACCACTCCTTCTTGGTTGGTGAGCTCATCCGAATGAAATTTGAAACGGAAGATAATATTACTTTCCCCAGACAGATCGGTTTCTCCTGCCGCAGCTTTGGCCTTGAAGTCGTACGAATATTTCTTGAGGCTTGTATCGGTACCTGTCCATTGTTTTCCTGGGCAATTGTTACAATCACTTCCATTGTAAGTACGATCACTATTGTACCATCCATCTGCTTTCTCTCCAAGAATTTGCCAATTGGCTCCACCATCGGTAGTATACTCTACATAGATTACATCCCAATCTTTTTCCAAGTCAAATGCCATATCAAAAGACAATACTGGGGCAGTAAATTGCGTCATATCATAACAAGGAGACACCAGATAAGAAATTGTTTGATCTGGGTGATTTCCATCCAAATTGGTTGCATACACATTGGTTCCAGAAGCTGCCTTATTGAGTTTTGAACCACTTGGCACTCCTTTCTCCCATATAGACTCAAAAGGTTTTCCTTCGTTGTAGGTGTACATTGCATCCGAATCTCCTTCAAAGGTATATCTATCATTTTCTGCTCCTGTTTTTCCAATAAAGGCAACAATATTTCCAGAGTTGTTATCCTCAAAAGCATCGCCATCTATATCCAAAGAAATATCCAAGAAAACGGCACCTGTTATCACAGACTGGTTTATTTCTGGCAAATCTACCACCTGAGTAGCACCACTAGCTACACTACCACTAAAGTTAAAAGTTTGTGTTGCTCCACCATTTATAGAATACGTAATGGTGGCTTCTGTAATGGTACTTTGTCCACTATTTTTGAAGCTAATCTGCGGTGTAAAAGCACTACATACCATGCTCCCTATACCTGGACTGACCGCAGCCAATTCGATATCAGTAGCTGGCACTGCAAAAGGAATTGGTGACTGCCAAATACCCCTACCAAAAGTAGCTGCAGTGATGACTTTATCCTTTAGGTTGATATCCAGCTCTCTAATAGAAACATTGGGCAATCCCATATCGTATTCTTCCCATTCGCTAAGGGTATCATCTATGCGAAACACGCCGATGCCTGTTCCAACAAATACAGGATTGGTTTCGTCTCTTCCCTGATGCGCTATAGTAATAAAAGGGCTATTGATTGGCAAATTGCCAGTTATATCGGTAAAAGTCTGTCCACCATCGGTAGATTTAAACACACCTGCACCATTCTCAATACCAGTAGTGACGTATAGGATATCGGTATTGAGATTATTCACCTCTATATGATTGATAGTAGCAGGGAAGGTAAACATATTGGTAAAAGTTTTCCCTGCATCGGTACTTTTCTTTAGAATCTTTCTATCGTCTCCTCCAACAAGAGATAGATAAATCACATCGGTATTTTTGGGATCTAGAGATATACGACGCACATTGGAATCGAAGAAACTAGATACCTTTTTCCATTGGGAGCCATTCAATTTATAGAGTGCATTAAAACCAGAATAAATGGTACCTTCATGATTTACCTCCAGAGGAGTAACCCACTCTCCACGGGTATTTCCATTGTTTGGTGATATTACAGATCCCACCAAAGAAGCGCCCGAATTGGTAGAAACAAAAAGGCGTTGTCCGAATTGCATAAAGCCAAACAACAAATCATCGTTGGAAGGGTCCATAACGTTACCCATACCATCTCCCCCATGATAAGAAGACCAAGTCGTTCCATTTCTCACAAAACCACCATTGTCTTGCAGTCCTCCGATGATCTTTTGAGAATTCTGAGAAGATACCGTAATCCGATAGAACTGACTAATGCCCAATGTTTCCGAATGATCTGTAAATGTTGTTCCTCCATCTGTACTGGTATAAATACCACCATCGGTACAGGCAAAAAGCGTATTATTGAAAAAACGCAACATATGGATATCTGCATGCGTATAGGCTGCATTTCCGGTAAACCACTCATTTAATTGGCTAAAGGTATTTCCTCCATTGGTGGATTTCCAAATATTCAAACAACCCACATACAATTCATCTGGGTTGGTTTGAGACACTTCAAATGCCAAATCGTACCAAGCCTGTGCGCTTTCCATCAAATTTACCGAGTTATTGGTTTTATCAAAAGTTTCTCCACTATCTGTGGACTTATAAATTCCCTGGTATGCATAATCATTAGCGGCCGTTTTAGAACTCAATATGTATACCATATTGGGATCTGCAGCGGTAACGGCAATTACCCCTCTACTACCAGCCGTTGGTAAGCTAGCGTCCTCTATTTTTGTAAAATCTGTTCCACCATTGGTTGATTTATAGAAGCGCACTTCATTTAGGGCATATAGCACATCGCTATCCCCTGGTTTTAGTTTGAGATCATGAATTTTCACACCATTCAAAGTTTGGGTCCAATTTGCCCCAGCATCGGTAGATTTCCATACCCCATCTGAGCTAGCCACCCATAGGGTATTGCTATCATCGGGATCGATATAAATCTCGCTAAGGTCCTCTGGGGAAATGGAAGCATCCAATCCTGTTGGATTCCAAGTGGTTCCCCCATCGGTAGACTTAAAAACACCGATCCCATAAGAATCCCCAGCATCATCGTCTCCAGTAGCAATATAAATAATATTCGAGTCGTTTTTATCGATAGCGATACCCGAAACCCCTATTTGCAAAAATTCGTCAAAAAGATTGTTCCAATTGAGACCTGCATCCGTAGATTTCCATATGCCACCAGCAGGAGCGCCCACATACCAAGTATTGGCATTATTGGGATCCACGGCAATCACATTGAGTCGTCCTTGCCCCGCCAATTGATTGGTCGAAGGGGTATTGGCAAAAGGCCCTATCGATTTCCAATCGGCATCTGGATGTTGTCGGGCAGTACTATTTTTTTTCTCCATGTACATCTGCCACATCTTCTGGGAAGTAGGCAAATAGCCATTTTCATCCACAAAATATTGCCAATGTTCCAACCAGCGCATAAATGGCTTATAGCCACTTCCTTTTTTTTGCCAGTTTTTGTCTTTCCAATACTTATGGAAGCTGTCGGATATTTCCTGCAAGTTATACTGTGAAGATACTCCCCTAGCAGCTGCAGCATTTTTTTGATTGGTTTTGGATTGCTTTAATTCTCGCATCCAAGGTGCGTCCTCATTAAACTGAGAATGTACTGTGTATGTTAGCATTACACAGAAGACAAGTAAAAATTTTCTCATTTCAAGTCAAATTGTTTATAGGATTATTTTTTGGCTTAGTCCAACAAAATAACTTAAAAAAATAGGACTTGCAATTTTTTACTCTAGTATTTCTGAACTTGTAGGGATACTATCTTGAAGATAAGCGTCCATATTTTCGCTAATTTTGTAGATTATTACCTCATCAATTTGTTTTCTAAGGGCATTATAAGCCCCAACTAGCTCCTTCAAATTTGTATCGTATACTTTCTCGTCTATAGTTGCGTCCTTGGTGTCATTTTTAATTTTCAGCAATAGGGTTTTCAACACTTTTATACGACTTTTTACACTAGGCAGATTCAAATTGCTAGGAAAGTCCTTTGTATGCAATGCAATTTCTTTCTGAATCATATCCTCTAGAAAAACCTTCAAACTCGCAATATCCTGCACCTTATATAGGGTATTAAAACTATCTTCCAATTGTTTGAAAGCGTTCCAATCTTTTAGTTCTTTCTCCACCTCTACATTGAGCAAAAGCACCTTGGGCAAATTCTTCACCACCCCCAACTTCAAGGTGGTGGTTTGCTTTGGTCCGAGTTCTTGGGAATTCTTATTTGGTTCACATCCTCCAAAAGACAAAACGGAAACAAGAATAACAACTATAAAGGATCGATTGCGCAACATATGTTTAAATTTAAAACACAAAGCTAAAAGGATTCCTGTGAATATGTGGCGAAATCGATCAAAAGATTTTGTTGCGAGTCAATTTTATGAAAATATTAAGCATTTTATATCTAAATTTGTTTCGATCTCCAAAATCAGCTCCTAACTTCCTGATAAAATTGTACTTCATGAAAAGAGTCATTTTGTATTTATTGTTGGCCTTTTTCCAATTTGCAGGGGCACAAATAGTAGAACCCGTAAAATGGCGCACGGAGCTAAACCGAATTTCCGAGACCAAATTGGAACTTATTGCCATAGCCGACATTGAAATGGGTTGGCATTTGTACTCTCAAGCGGTACCTGCAGGCGGACCTATAGCCACGCAATTTGCATTTTCGCAACAGGACAACTACCAATTGATAGGAAAAACCACAGAAGAAGCAGGTTATACCGATTTTGACAAAACTTTCAAAATGGACATCAAGTATTTTGAAGGCAGTGTTCGTTTTGTGCAACAGATACAGATAATTGCTCCTATAGAAAAACTAGAAGCGGAAGTGGAGTTTATGGCTTGCAACGATACCCAATGCACCCCTAGGACCTTTGTGGACTTGGTTTTTGAATTCCCCAAACAACTATCTAAGCGGCCTATGTATGCCGAGGATAAAGCTCTAAAAAATGAAGAAAGCCCGGTAAAGCCTACAAAAGAAAAAACTTGGAAAGAAACCACTGGAATAACGAGCAGTTCCCATACAACAGAAATAAAAACGGCACCCAAGTCATCCGACAAAGAGGAGACAGACAAGCCAGCTATGCTTGCTGCCAAAAAAGAAATTGCGGCAGAAACTGGAACAGAATTTGGTATTTCCAGTCAGAAAAGAGGCCTATGGAACACCTTTTTGCTTGCCTTTATCTTTGGATTTGCCGCCTTGCTCACACCCTGTGTCTTCCCTATGATACCACTAACGGTGAGTTTTTTCACCAAACAAAGCAAAACCAAAGAACAAGGCATACGCAATGCCATATTGTACGGATTGAGCATCATGATCATATACGTGCTTTTGGGCGTAGTGGTATCGGCTATTTTTGGTCCAAGTGCCCTCAACGAATTATCGACCAATGTATGGTTCAACCTTATCTTTTTTGCGATACTTATATTATTTGCGATATCTTTTTTGGGTGCTTTTGAAATCACCCTACCGAGCAGTTGGGGTACCGCCATAGACAACAAAGCCAGCAAGGGTGGTTTTGTTGGTATTTTCTTTATGGCCTTGGCCTTGGCGATTGTTTCCTTTTCTTGCACTGGACCAATAGTAGGCACCATACTGGTAGAAGCTGCAGCGGGCGGGAGCAAAACCGGACCTATAGTCGGCATGCTAGGATTTTCTTTAGCCATAGCACTACCTTTTGCGCTATTTGCAGCCTTTCCTGCATGGCTTCACAGTTTACCAAAATCTGGAGGCTGGCTCAATACGGTAAAAGTAGTTTTGGGATTCTTGGAGTTGGCCCTTGCCTTTAAATTTTTGTCCCAAGCCGATTTGGTATTGCAATTGCATTGGTTTGAGAGAGAAACCTTTATTGCCATTTGGGTTGCCATATTTGGTACCTTGAGTTTGTATTTACTCGGCAAAATACGGCTTCCCCACGATAGTCCAACACCACATATATCTGTGGGGCGTTTGCTGCTAGGCTTGCTATCTTTGGCCTTTACCCTATATATGTTGCCTGGTTTATGGGGTGCCCCACTGCGTCTCATCAGTGCGTTTCCTCCTCCACAAGAATATAGCGAATCTCCTTATGGGGTAGGCTACCAAGGTAGGGGAGTCCGCAGTGCCCCTACCCCTTTGCCAGAAGGCGCTCACCTATTGGCACCACACGATATAGTAGCTTTCAACGATTATGACCAAGGCTTGGCTTATGCCAAGAAAGTTGGCAAAGCAGTGCTATTAGATTTTACGGGCTGGGCTTGTGTAAATTGCAGGAAAATGGAACAAAATGTTTGGCCCCAACCCAAAATACTTTCCATACTAAAAAACGAAGTAGTACTCCTCTCTCTCTATGTAGACGACAAGCGTCCTTTAGCCTCAGATGAGGTAGTGGCCTCCCAAGTTCGCCTTGGAAAAAAGCTACGTTATATAGGCGAGAAATGGAGTGAATTACAAACCATAAAATACAAAGCCAATTCCCAACCATTTTATGTATTGATGGACCATGAGGAGAACAATCTGGTTGCGCCCATCGCTTATACTCCCGAAGTAGAAGTCTATCATGACTGGTTGCGAAAAGGAATCGATACATTTAAACAACTAAATACACATCCATGAAAAAACTTTTTACAATTACTTTTGCAGCAATCGCTATAATATCCTGCAAAGAATCCGTATCCGAACCCACCACTACCATCTTGGCGGGTAAATTGGCAAATGCTACAGAAGCCAAACATATGCTGCTCTACGACGGAAACAACGAAGTGGTAGATAGTCTATCACTAGATGGCGGCCATTTTGCCGACACACTTTCTATACCCGATGGGCACTATATGCTTCGGCTAGGACGCTCTCGCATAGCGGACTTGTACTTAGAAAAAGGCAATGCCCTAACCATACAAGCAGATATCAAAGACAAGGAAGCCCTTACGATCTCGGGCAAAGGGGCAAGTACCAACAACTACATTCAAAACAAATACCGTTATCTCAACGACAGTTTGCATAGTATGGGTAGCCAAGTGTACACTCTAGAAGAAAAAGCATATAAAGACAAAATGCTTGCTGTAAAAACCAGTTTGGAGACTATATTGGGCGCTCAAGATAGTTTGTCCGCTACGTATTTGGCTTTGGAGAAGAGAAATTTGCATTTCCATTATCTCCAGTATATAAATAGATACGAACGCTACCACAGTCATTATGCAAAGAAACCAGACTTTAAAGCCAGTGCGCAGTTTGCAGACGAATTAAAATCGGTAGATTATACCAACGAAGCAGATTATCAATTCTCTAACAACTACAAAGAATTGGTACGCAACTATTATATAAAAGAAAGTATGGCTGTGGTAGAGAAAGACAGCACCTTAGATAGTGATGTTGCCTTTTTGAAAGCCTTGGCATCTTCGAAAAGTGACATCATAAAAAACCATTTGGCATATGAGTCGGCTCGCTATGGTATCACGTACACCACAGATATAGAAAGCTATTTTGAAACCTTCAAAAAGGTAGCAACCGATAGCGCCAACATTGCTTCTATAGAAGACAAATACAACAGATTGCTAGGATTAAAAGCTGGTAATGTATCCCCTAGCTTTGAAAACTATGAGAATTTTGCTGGCGGAACTTCTTCCTTGTCGGATTTTAAGGGCAAGTATGTCTATATAGATGTATGGGCAACTTGGTGCGGGCCATGTTTGGCTGAAATTCCTGCACTCAAAAAACTAGAAGAAGACTATCATGACAAAAACATAGCTTTTTTGAGTATTTCGGTAGACAACAAAAAAGACCATGACGCATGGAAGCAAATGGTAGCAGACCGTGAATTGTCTGGGGTACAATTGTATGCCGACAACAGTTTCGATTCGGATTTTATAAAAGACTATTTGATCGTAGCCATTCCCAAATTTATCTTATTAGATCCAGAGGGAAACATCATAGACGCCAACGCCAAGCGTCCGTCAGATGCGAAAATTCGCAGCACATTCGACGCTATGTTGTAAAAGGAGTGGATCTTTATACCATTTTTCGTTTTCAGTGACACGAATGGGCGTATGCAATACGCCCCTACATTGGTGTGTTTTTTGTAAATGCCGTAGGGCGTCATATATTCGTTTTCGGTGACACGAATGGGCGTATTGCTATACGCCCCTGCATTGGTGGTATTTTTCGTAAATGCCGTAGGGCGTCGTATTTTGGTTTTCAGTGACGCAAATGGGCGTATGCAATACGCCCCTACATTGGTTCATTATTCTTAATGAACGTATTATAACGTGAGTTCGATATGACTTACGCACACAGCTGAGGGGGTATTCTTGGAAGCCATGGTTGGGGCTGAGGGCGTATTGCTATACGCCTCTACATTGGGGGATAATTGGTGTCGTTTTTTAAAAAACTAGTCCCTATTTCCTAGTCACTAATCCCTAATAAACTAATCCCTGAAAACAGAAAGGCATGCCTTTCTGCTGTATAAAATGAGATCGGTGACAATGGTCTTATTTCCAATGGATGAAGGTGTAACTCCATCCTCTTAGGGAAAATAAAGATCTGCGCTTATCCGATAAATTCCTCCTCCAGATATATCTGTTCCTGTGTTTCTGTCTATTTTTTATGGTTTGGGTTTTGCCATTTCTTTCAAATAATTGCAATTGATACCAATAACCAACAGCCAATAACTACCAATATTGAAGGATTTTTCGTATATTAGCCCTACTTTACACAAACTTCATAACTAATTATAATGGATTCCCTTCTTGCTCGGGTGCTTTTAGCGCTTGGATCAGGTGTGTTTGCTGCTCCTTAATGGGGTGTGCAACTGCCATTTTACGAGGCAAATGCGGTGCAGCTCCGTAGGGGGATGGATATCATTTAACCAATAATATTAGATATGAAGGACACCAATGTAGAGAATGAGACCAAGCTGGCGATA
>JAOXRU010000276.1 GCA_025800395.1 Flavobacteriaceae bacterium | reverse complement strand
TTCTTCTGATATTAAGATTAATCCGGAATTAGCAATAATATGGAAATCGGAGATGAGCGATCAAACAACAACAGAGTTTGAAGCATGGCAAAAGGAACAAAAAATTACTTTAGATGAGGCATACCTTGTTTACCGAAAATTTTTAAAAAACAAAGCTGCAGATGATATACCTAAAAGACTAGCTTACTTGGCTTATGCGTATGATAAGTATTATGTTTTTTCCACGGAGTATAACATTCAAAAACGGCTAGATTTCAACCTTACTGGGGTATGGGTAAATGGCCAAAATAAAGAAGCGCAATATATGCGAATTTCTCCGGAGGAGAATTTTCGCACAAAGAATCATTGGTTTCCATATTGGGGTCATTTGCACATACCCGACTCCATAATTCAAGCAGCTTTAAAAGAAGAATGAGAAATGAAAACCATTACCCGACATATCAATTTTATATCGGAGCGCAATGCCATAAAAGAAAAACTGTATTACGAAACCATACATATGGAAGAT
>JAOXRU010000108.1 GCA_025800395.1 Flavobacteriaceae bacterium | reverse complement strand
AAAAGCCTAGTAATTGAAATACATAATTTTGTAGAAAAACTAGAAGAGGTCTCTTGTTCTCCAGTAAAACTATTCACAAGCAGTGCTTATACCCAGTCTAGAAAAAAAATAAACCCATTAGTTTTCTCAGCTTTATCTGATGCTCTGGTAGAAGAATTTTACACAGATAACGAGTTGGGGGTTAAACTATGGAAAGGCTTTAGACTTTTAGCAGTAGACGGATCTACTCTAAACCTTCCTTTTTCTAAAGAACTTTCTCAAAAATATGGGCATGCTAGAAATCAAACAGGAGATACTAATGTTCAAGCAAGGATATCTGTTTTATATGATGTCGAAAATCAATTAGTAATAGATGCTAATATCAATCCAAGAAGCACTTATGAAAGAACTATGGCACTGAAGCATTTGTCAAAATGTAATACTAATGACTTAGTTATTTTTGATAGAGGTTACTTTTCGTATGATTTTTTAAAAGCTTTGGGGGATACTCCTTTTTTAATGCGTTTAAAATCAGACTTAAATCCAGTTAAAAACTTTGTTCAAACTAAAAAGACCTCTCAAATAGTAGAAATAAATAGTTGTAAATATGTATACAAGAAAAAAGGAGAGAAAAAGCCAGCTCCCATTAAAGTAAGATTAATACGGGTAGAACTAAGTTCAGGAGAAATAGAAGTATTAGCTACTTCATTATGTAATTCTAAAAAATATCCACCAAAACTTTTTAAAGCGCTTTATTTCAAACGCTGGAAGGTGGAAACTTTTTATGATGAATTGAAAAATAAATTAAAGGTAGAACTATTTACAGGATACTCACAAATAGCAATACAACAAGATTTTTATGCTGCTATATTGGTTAGTAATATTCAATCAATAATAGTCAATGATCTAAAAGAAGAAATTGCATCCGAAAATAAGTCTAGGAAATATGAGTATAAAGTAAATAATAACTTAAGTTATGGTTTTCTAAAAGATAGAATAATAACCCTTTTATTCTCTGAAAAAGACACCAATAAAATGACTGAAGAACTCAAAATACTATTCAAAAAACATCTAGTTCCTATAAGGTCTGAAAGAACTAATTCAAGAAATAAAATCAGAAGAACCGTAACAAAACTAAAAGTAACTAAAAACCAAAGGGATGCAATATAGAGAAAGCTTAACTTAATGACATTGAGCATTAGCTACGGTTTCTTTTTTTCCCGAATTACGCATTAGAACTTCGTTATGAGGGCTGGAAGTGCCATAAAAACAAGTGCTTTATTGCTTTCAACATAGCACCGTTATGGGGAAAGGAAAAAAGTGCTATTTATTGGGGTGATTTTAAACTAGAAATGGTATTATATACGACAGAAAAACTATAGTATAGATTCCCCGTTGAGATCGGTAGTAAGTGTCGTACTCATAAGGTCTAAAAACGGACGCATTGCCTGAAAAGATATCGCAATCTGTTTCACAAAATCTTCTCGAAATACTTTTTCATCCGAAAAGTTGCGAACAAAAACAAACTGCTTCTTGCGCAGCAATTTAATATATGGATGTTTTTTATCAAAACCCTTGGGAGCCACCTTTAGACTTTCTCCCTCATATATTTCTCCCCAGTATTTTTTAATATTAGAATCTTTTATTACTTCCATAAAATGTTCCCCATCAAATTCTATCTCCTTACGAATGCGCAAAAGATCTTCTTTTTCGGGAGCCCAAAACCCACAACCTATAAAAGATTTGTTTGGTTCTAAATGCACATAATACCCTCCTCTGAGCGCTTTACCATATCGTATAAACTGACACCCAAAATGGGTTTTATAAGGTGTTTTATTTTTTGAAAAACGCACATCTCTATAGATTCGAAAAAACTTCAATTTTTCCATTTCATCATGTTTGATCAAATTTTCCAACACCTTATTAAAAAAAGCCAAAGCGCCTTTGCGAACCAACTCATAACGGTCTTTATTTTCTATAAACCACTCTCTGTTGTTGTTGTTTGATAGATCATTTAGATAAGAAAACATCTCTTTGGATACTATATCGGTCATCTTCATCGTTTTAAAGAGAATGGTAAAGTACTGCATATTTTTTCGACAAACAACATAAATTAAAAAAATGTTAGTAATAAAACCATTTTTTAATCCAAATTTCGAACCATA
Organism: Flavobacteriaceae bacterium; assembly: GCA_025800395.1. Taxonomy (GTDB): domain Bacteria; phylum Bacteroidota; class Bacteroidia; order Flavobacteriales; family Flavobacteriaceae; genus JAOXRU01. The sequence continues at coordinate 43,240 of JAOXRU010000108.1, read as the reverse complement.
TAATGGTTTTGTATACCATTTCCTTTCCCCAATCGCATAAAATCCGATCGCCTATGCGTAGTGCGAATTTTCAATGGATAAAGTATTATACAATAGTATTAAGACCCAATTAGAATGAAAAAACAAACACTAAACAAACTCAAGAAGCTCCAGCCTACGGTGGCTATCAATTTTAAACTAAAGGAACTAACCGAATATTTTACTGCTCGATTGTACCATGTATTATTTGATAACAACTTGCATTTGGAGCAGGAATTACAATCTTTATCTAATGATTTTGAAAGCCTTGTAGACCTTGCCTGTCTACAAACCAATATTAAATGCGAATGTGTTTGGAGTCAGTATGTGGATGTATTTCCAGAAATATTTGAAAGTATCCAAAAAGATGCACAAGCAAGTCTACAAACAGATCCTGCTGCCAATTCGCTACAAGAAATCTTTTTGGCTTATCCCGGATTTTTTGCTATTGCCATTTATAGATTAGCACATCCTTTATACCAATTTGGACTTCCTCTAGTACCTCGATTAATGACCGAATATGCTCATGGTAAAACAGGGATCGATATACACCCTGGCGCTCAAATTGGGGCTTATTTCCACATAGACCATGGTACAGGAGTCGTTATAGGAGAAACAACGATCATCCAAGATCATGTAAAAATTTATCAGGGAGTAACTCTAGGCGGATTAACGGTAAACAAAAATTTACAAAATTGCAAAAGACATCCCACTATAGAATCCAATGTTACCATCTATGCCAATGCCACCATACTGGGCGGGGAAACTATCATCGGTTCTCATACCGTTATAGGTGGTAATAGTTGGCTGGTGCATTCGGTTCCTCCCTACAGCAAAGTATATCACAATTCAGAAATCACAATCAAAACTAAAAATGACCAACGCTAAAATTTTAAATCTCATAGGCAATACACCTTTGGTAGAAGTATCCGAGCTAATCAACAAACCTAGCATCCGATATTTTTTGAAACTCGAAGGAAACAATCCCGCTGGTAGTGTAAAAGATAGAGCAGCTTATTCTATGATTAAAAGAGGCTTAGAAAATGGAAAAATTCATTTAAAAAGTCAATTGATCGAAGCTACTAGTGGCAATACAGGAATAGCACTTGCTATGATTGCTGCTTGTTTTGGAATAGATATCGAATTGGTCATGCCCGAGAGTGCCACCCAAGAACGTATAGACACTATGCGGGCCTATGGCGCAAAAGTAACCCTTACAAGTGCAGAAATAGGTATAGAAGGCGCAAGAGACTATGCCGCCTTGCAAGTAAAACAAAAAGGGAAAATAATGCTCAATCAATTTGCAAATCCTCACAATTGGATGGCCCATTTTGATACTACTGGACCAGAAATTTACAGAGACTCCAAAGAGGAAATTACTCATTTTGTTAGTGCGATGGGTACGACAGGTACCATGATGGGATGCAGTCGTTTTTTGAAACAACAAAACAGCCAGATAAAAACCATAGGAGTACAACCCACCGAAGGTTCTAAAATAGCAGGTATCCGACGATGGAATCCAGACTATATACCAGCCATATATGAAGCTAAAAGAGTGGATCAAATTATAGATGTTAGTCAAGAAGAAGCAAAAAAAACTGCCAGAATGTTGGCTAGAAAAGTTGGTGTATTTTGCGGAATGAGTTCTGGAGGAGCTACGGCTGCTGCCCTAAAACTAGCAGAAACTATCGACCATGGATGTATCGTATCCATCGTTTGCGATAGAGGAGATCGCTATCTTTCTTCGGATTTATTTGACTAAAAGAGTCTTTAAAAATCCAATCTTTTGAGATGCAATCCAGCAGGTGGAGCAATAAATCCTGTTTTAGATTCTTGAGAAGGATCCAAGCTATTTCGAATATCTTCCAAGGTTTTTTCGCCCACCCCTACTTCAAACAAAGCCCCCATGATCATCCTAATTTGGTACCGCATAAATCCAGAACCCACCACATGCAGAGCATAAGATTTTTCTGGAAAAAAATTGGCCTGCAACCATACATTTTTACGAATAAATATCTCCGATATCTCTCGATAAAAATCAGTTTTTTGTTTGGGTCTTTTGGTATAGGCATGAAACGAATGTCTACCACAAAAAATGCTTGCAGCCTCCTGCATGATTTTTATATCTAATTTTTCTCTAAAACCAAACAAAAATGGTGCTGCATATGGATGTAATTTCTGGCCCGATGCAAACAAATACACATATTCCTTGTGTTTGGAATCGTGTATAATATTGAAATTGGCGTTGGTTTGCTTCACTTCTTTAACACGGATATCCGCAGGAAGATTTGCATTGAATTTTTCTTTAAACAATAGTAGATCCTCTATTTGAGCGCCATCTACAAATAGTTCCATGGCTGCATCCACAGCCGAAACCTTAGCATCCGTTCTTCCTGCTCCCAAAATTTTGAAACGAATCACATCCGAATCCAATACATATTTTAAAGTCCGTTGCAGTACAAACTCTAAGGTTTTAACGTCTGGCTGTTTTTGCCAACCATGGTAGGCGTAACCCAAATATTCGAGCTTGATAAAATAATAATAGCGTTGTTGGAAAAACATAGCGCAATATAGTTGCTTTTTATAGAAAAACCATTTCCACATTAGCAAAAACCAGTATAAATAGATGCCTTTATAAACAAAACAAACCGCCAATATAAGGTTGGCGGTTTTAGAATATGATGTTCTATATGTTTAAAAGGATACTTTTCCTTTGGGAAAACTGTTGGCAACATTATTATTTAGGTCGCCATTACCAGTATCATCATCCGCTATGTCACCCAATAGTGGCTTCAAGGTAAATGGCTTTGGGTCTGGATCTGGATAAGGTTCCACACTGATCACCGCGGTTTTACCATACATACTTACAGGGAACTCCAATCCACTTGGAGCATCAAAGAAAAAATCTTGTCCTGGGAAATCAAATCCTATTCCCGTTATACCATAATGATTTTGAAGATCTTTTTCGTCAGTTTTCAGAAACTGCCCAGTAGAAACAGGGACACCATCTATGACTACCCAGCCTTCATATATCCAGCCCTTGCTTAGTGTGGGTAATTCCAATCCTGCAGTCAGTGGAGAAACAGGACCATACCCGCCTTGCATAAACCAAATACCACTTTGTAATTCTAAAAGATTTGCATCATTAGAAACGGTGTGTACACGAATTTGATATTTTCCAGAAATCGCACTGAAGTCTGCGATAACATCTGTGTCCAAATTTGCTACGCCATTTTGAAATTTTCCTTTCAACAACCTTTGGTCTGAGGGATCTACGTTAGCATCTTGTTTTGGCTCTATGGTTATCATAAAATCAGTAGCAGATTCTAATAAAGATGCCTGAAGTTGGAAGCTTGTTTTTGATAGTTGGTGATTGTCATTTACCGAAAATGTTCCTATAGAAAATGTTTCACCATCTGTAAGTAACCAAGCTTCGTATACAAAATCTTTGCCTAAATTATCTAGTCCATTAATTTCTAATTTCAATGTCTGAATGATTATATTACCATCATCATCATTGTCACAACCAACTCCTACCATTAGCAATAGCAGCAGCCATAAAAGTCTGTTCATTTTCATAAGTTTTTGGGTTAAACATTTCCTTAAATATAAGGAAGAACCTACAATTTTCGTGATTTTTAACAAACAAACATAAAGAAACTCTTATTGTAGATATGAAATGAACTTATTGGAAATATTTATAAATTATGCACTACATTTTTTTCCTAATTCTATCGCTTTTTACGCCTTTGATTTTTATCTCCTTTGGTTTTCGGTTTTTTGTATTTTTTAGCAATTTCTCTTCGGTATTTACCACCGAGATTCACTTTTTTATTTTTTTCTTTTTTCTCATGAAAAGCGGCACCTTTTTCCGATTGGTGTTTGAGCTTGCTATTGAGTTCTTTTTGTTTGGGTTGCTCGGCTGGAATGAGTTCCGTAGCAATTTCTACCTCTTTGGGAAATGAAATCTCTTCCATCTTTATTTTCATCAAATCCTCAATTCTCTCCTTAGCTTCTATTTCTGTAGGCGTACAAAGGAGAATAGAAGTTCCTTTGGCTTCTGCCCTTCCTGTTCTTCCTATTCTATGGATATAGTTCTCCGGATATTTTGGCACATCGACACAAATCACATGAGAAATGCCATCCAAATCGAGCCCACGAGCCATAATATCGGTAGTAATAAGAAGTCTGTTTTTTCCAGCATTAAAGGCCTCTATGGTACGCAAACGATGGTTTTGGGTTTTATTGGCGTGTATAACGGCTAATTCTTCCCTACATTGCTCTTGCATCCAGAGCAATAACCGATCGGCATTTCGCTTGTTATCTACAAAAACAAGTATTTTGGTAAAAGTCTCTATGTCCCGCATCAGTTCCAAAACCAAATTGGCCTTGGTATAAAAATTGGGTACGGCATATACCTTTTGTTCAATATTTTTGAGCGGGGTTCCACTCATAGCAACCGAAACTTTAATAGGAGCATTAAAATAGGTTTCTATTAGCAAGCTGACTGCCTCTGTCATGGTTGCGGAAAAAAGAATATGTTGCCTTCTTTTTGGAAGGATATCTAAGATGTTTTGCAATTGAAAGCGAAAACCCAAATCGAGCATCACATCCACTTCATCAATCACCACTTTACGAATTTCATTCGTTTTTAAGGACTTACTCAACATCAAATCATAAAGTCGTCCTGGTGTTGCAACCAATACATCACAACCCTGCATCAGTTGTTTTTTCTGGGAATTGATATTGGTTCCTCCATAAACTCCCAAAACACGATGATTCAAATATTTCCCATAGCTATTTAAATTATCTACTACCTGAACCACCAATTCTCTGGTCGGCACTAAAATTAATACCCTAGGGTGTATTTGCTTAGAGAATTTTAAATCTTGTAAAATCGGCAATAAATATGCTAAAGTTTTTCCTGTACCCGTTTGGGCGATCCCTATCATATCTTTTCCAGATCGAATTACCGAATAGGCTTGCTGTTGTATTGGAGTTGGGATCGAAAAGCCCAAATCCTCCAATGCGTAATTTAATTGATTTGATAACTGAAAGTCTACAAAGGTTTCCATACAATATTTTTGCAAAGGTACACTTTACAATCCAACCTCAGAAGTAACAGACAAAATCTAAGTATTAGTCCTGTGTTTTTTCCAAAAATTGCAGAATTTCAGGAAGTAAATTCGGATGCAGTTTCAACTCTGGGTCAAAATATGTGGCAAAATTTGGAATCCGCTCTTTGGGGGCCTCTTTTAGGACATGATTCATTCCGGCTATTTCCGCATAGGTGGCATTTTTACAATTCGAAGCCAATTGTTTTGCATCATCGGTATGGATTTGAATATCATGCGTGCCTTGAATAACCAAAATAGGAATATTCAAATCTTGAACCTCTTTTCGAATATCGATATGTATAAAGGATTGCAGATAAGGAAGTATTTGTGGACTAAACAAAGACATTAAATACGGTGGAACATTGTTCGGCTGTTTTCCTGTCATAACGGTATCTAACAAACTTAAGGCAATATCGCGAATTTCTGGAGGCTGCCCTCCCAATTGTTGGCGCAATGTCTCCCCCATAGTTTTGGCGATGCTTGCCAGAGCTATACATGCAGTAGCACCCTTTTTTTGAATAGCCTTTACACCTATTAAAGCCCCCAAACTATGTCCCAAAACTATTACTTTTTGGTGGTCTTTTTTTAGTTCAGATATCCATGCTTCCACATCGCTTATATAGTGCTGAAAAGTAGTTTTCTCTATAGATATATTCTCGGAAGTACTCTTCCCTATCCCTCTTTTATCAAACCGCAAACTACTATATCCAGCTTTTTGTAAGCCTTCTGCCAGATATTTCAAACTATTGTTTTTTCCTGCTCCTACAATATTTCCATCCCTATCCGTCGGACCAGAGCCAGAAATAAATAGCACCACAGTTTGTTTTCTGCTTGTTCCCTGCAAATAAGTTGCATCCAAAATCACCTCTTGTCTAACGAGCTGTTTTAACTCCTGTGCCCCTAGTAAATTGCTTACAAATAAAAAGGCGATATATATCATAATCCGAAGCATAGTATATATATTTAGACAAATATCTAAATAAAAACGAAATATGAAAAATCTCGGCTATAAAAAGCCATTAATATATCAGATTACAAGCTTACAGTACTAATTACAAAAGAGATAAAACTATTAGAAAAATAGAACTAGGAAAACAATGATGGATCAACTTAGTGATTCATGATTCACATTAACTGTCTCATGGCCCCAGTAACTTTAAGTTACCAACATTTGTTAATATCTTTTATAATTTTGCTTATTTTTGTCCAAAACTATAAGCAAAAACTATGATACCTAGTGTAAACTTACAAGAATTTCTTTCGGAAGATCCCGTTAAAAAACAAAAATTCATCAATAAAATCGGTAGTGCCTACGAAGAAATTGGTTTTGTTGCCCTTAGTGGTCATTTCTTGAGTGTAGACTTGGTAGAGAATTTGTACAAAGAGATTAAAAACTTTTTCGAATTACCAGAGGAAACCAAAAAACAGTATGAAATTAAAGGTATTGGTGGACAAAGAGGTTATACTTCCTTTGGTAAAGAGCATGCCAAGGGCAGGACTACTGGGGATCTAAAGGAATTTTGGCATTTTGGGCAGTATGTAGAAAACGATACAAAACTAGAGGCGGAGTACCCCAAAAACCTAATCGTAAAAGAATTGGACGCATTCAATACAATTGGGAAACAAACCTATAAGATGCTTGAGAAAACAGCTCGATATGTATTGCGAGCACTGGCTTTACACCTGGAATTGGAAGAAACCTATTTTGACCAATACATCCACAACGGCAACTCTATTTTAAGACCTATACACTACCCTCCTATCACCCAAGAGCCAAAAGATGCCGTACGAGCGGCAGCCCATGGCGACATCAATCTCATCACGCTTTTGATGGGAGCGCACGGAAAAGGCTTACAAGTGCAAGACCACGAGGGAAACTGGCATGATGCAATTGCAAAGCCCGAAGAGCTGATGATTAATGTTGGAGATATGTTGTCTCGTTTGAGCAACAACAGATTGAAATCCACCATACATCGCGTAGTGAACCCGCCACAAGAACTATGGGGAAGTTCCCGATATTCTATTCCCTTTTTTATGCATCCTGTGAGTGAAATGCCATTAAATTGTTTGGAAAACTGTATCGATGAGACAAATCCTAAATTATATGAGGACATCACTGCAGGAGAATTTCTCAATGAAAGATTGATCGAATTGGGTTTGGTAAAAGCATAAGTTATGGATTTACAAGACCAATTAAAAAATCTCTTTCCCGATCACCAGCCAGAAAAAACGGAAGATAAGCCCAAAAAAACTGCTCTATTTTGGATACAAGAAGCACCTCTGCTATGCAAATACGAAAAACCCAAAGGCAAGCCCGTAACCGTAATTACAGGTTATAATGGTGCCAATTCGGATTTCAAATCGCTTACCAAAGCACTCAAACAATTATTGCATGTGGGTGGAGGATTCAAGAATGAAGAGATTGTTATTCAAGGGGATTTTCGCGATAAGATCATGTCTTATTTGCAAGAACAAGGTTTTACCGTTAAACGTGTAGGAGGGTGAGAATTTAAGCTCAAATTTATATTATAATCAATCAAGGACATCGTAAGGTTTCCCTGGTTTTTTCGTGTTAATTTTTAAATATTTAAAAATAAGCGGCTTACTTTGACGATTTTCACCACATGCGCTTCTTATTATTCAAATAAATTTATAAATTTAAGCCTACCTAAAAACACCAAAAACTAAAAAAATGAATTCCGTACTACACATCACCAATGGAGATGCCTTTAGCAATCGCTTTAAAAAAATGAAGTGGAAAGGCGATGTGATCACTTGGAGGGAAATGCTTTGCGAGGGCAAAACAACTGCCGACATTGGCAGTGAATCTTTTTGGCGCTTTCGTTTCGATTTTTTAAACAAGTATTACAAAGTCAGCAAAAAACAGTTCATTGAAAAGACACTGAAAGAATATCGCAATTTATGCAATCAGAAACAGCAAGAACAAATTGTACTCTGGTTTGAATACGACTTGTTTTGTCAAATTAATTTAATTGCCGTACTGACTTGGCTCAAGAACCACAGAAAAGGCGCTTCTATTCAACTAGTATGCAGCGGAAATCAATTTGGAGAATCTTATTTAGGACTCAACCAATTAAATGACCAACAACTTACCGAACTCTACAACAATCGCATTGAGCTAGATGCCGATGACTTATATTTTGCAGAATACGTATGGCAACTTTATTGTTCGGACAATCCTATACGTCTAGAAAGTATCTCCAAGTTCAATAGTTCGCAATTGCCTTTTATAACCGATGCCATAGCTGCCCACCTCAAGCGATTTCCATCCTTGAGAAACGGGCTCAATCAAATAGAACAAGCTGCGATAGAATTGGCTGCCCAAAAAACCTATAAAAACGAAAAAGTCCTAGTTGGTGATTTGCTGAAAAACGATCATCCCTATGGTTTTGGCGACTCACAGTATTTCAAGATGTTACATCAAATCAAACCTTTGTTTACCAACCTAAATCCGGTAAAACTATCCAGAAAAGGAAAGAAAGCATTGGACAATTCCCTAAATGTATATCGCTATTTGCAAAACAATGAATTTTTGGGAGGTGCCCCCAAATACGGTTTCATCTACAACCACCACCAAGAAAAGCTTTTAAAATTATAGCTAAAGCTCCTTTTAATTAGATAAGAAATTGCGTATTTTTACAGCATAAACCCCGAGTTTTTCGGGGTTCTTTATTTAAAATAGGCTTATGACTACAGGAATAAAAGCATCAGAATTGATCCTAAATCCAGATGGCAGTATTTATCACCTCAATTTATTACCAGAAGATATTGCAGATACCATTATACTAGTTGGAGACCCCAATCGGGTATCGGTTGTTTCTAGTTTTTTTGACGAAATATGTATTCAAAAAAGTAAGAGGGAATTTGTAACCCACACTGGTTATTACCAAGGAAAAAAAATCACTGTCATTTCAACAGGTATAGGTACAGACAATATCGATATCGTAATCAATGAATTGGATGCCTTGGTAAATATCGATTTGAAAACACGCCAACCCCAAAGAAGGTTACAAAAGTTGCATTTTGTGCGTATCGGCACCTCTGGTTCTATTCAAAAAGACATACCTGTAGGAAGTTTTGTCATCAGTAGTATGGGACTTGGGTTTGACAATCTGGTACATTTCTACGACACCCAAAGCATCGACCTCCATCCGGAAATGACAGATGCCTTTGTGGCGCACACCGCTTGGAACCCCAATAATGCGAAGCCCTATTTTATTGAAGGCTCTGCAAAATTGTTGGCTCATATGCATTGTGATCAAACAGTGACTGGTATCACCGGAACCAATGTAGGTTTTTACGGTCCCCAAGGTAGACAGCTTCGATTAAGAACTTTCGACCAAGCATTAAACGATAATTTGAGCTCATTTCGCTATCAAAAACATTTTATTTCTAATTTGGAAATGGAAACCTCTGCCATTTATAGTCTAGCCAAATTGCTAGGACACGAGGCATTGTCGCTAAACTGTATCATTGCCAATCGAGCCAATGGCACTTTTTCTGAAGAACCAAAAGCTGACACTAAAGCACTTATTTCCTTTACACTAGACAAGTTAAAAAGCTTATGAAAACTGTGAAAATTATAGGTGTCCCCGAGCACTTTAACTTGCCATGGCATATGGCTATAGAAGAAGGTGCTTTTGCCAAAAGAGGCATTAAACTTCGGTGGACTGATATCCCAGAAGGAACAGGCAGAATGAGCGAGATGTTGGCTAATGAGAAAACAGACTTAGCCATTATCCTTACCGAAGGCATCATAAAAAGCATCCTTGCAGGCAATCCTTCCAAAATAGTGCAAACCTATATACAAAGTCCCTTATTGTGGGGTATCCATCAGGATGCCTCTTCTAGCTCCAAGGACGTAAAAGATCTCGAACATAAGCCAATTGCTATCAGCAGATATGGCAGTGGAAGCCATTTGATGTCTTTTTTACATGCCGGATCTCAGAATTGGAACACTAAAAAATTGGTGTTTGATGTCGTTCAACATTTAGATGGAGCCATACAAATCTTGTCTAGTGGAAAGGAACATTATTTTATGTGGGAGAAATATACCACCAAACCCTTAGTAGACAACGGAACCTTCAAACGTTTAGGAGTGTTTCCTAGTCCTTGGCCATGCTTTGTGATTGCTGCCACCGATAGTTTTATTTCCAAAAACCAGGCAGTTTTGCATGCAATTTTGGAGGTCATCAATGACTATAGCAGGGAGTTTAAACACATTCCAAGCATCGATAGAACCTTGGCAAACCGCTATGGACAAAAATTAGAAGATATACAAGAATGGCTCGGTCTCACCCAGTGGAGTCAATCGAATATTTCGCAAGAAACTATTGCCTTGGTACAAGACAAATTGCACCAATTGCAGATCATAGAGGAACAATGGCCTTATTCTAAAATAGTTTATTGCTAGGCAACACCCAATCTATAGGTGTTTTCTGTTGGGTTTTCAGATATGCATTAGCTTTACTAAAGTGTTTATTTCCAAACCAATGCCCTCTATTGGCGCTAAGGGGAGAAGGATGACCACTATCCAATATTAAATGTTTTTTCGCATTTATAAGCACTTGTTTCTTTTTGGCAAAACCTCCCCACAACATAAAAACGACACCCTCTAGCTGATCAGATATACTTGTAATAACTGCATCAGTAAATTCTTCCCAACCTTTGCCTTGGTGGCTGCCTGCTTTTTTTTCACTGACAGTTAAGCAAGCGTTCAACAACAACACCCCTTGCCTGCTCCAATATGTTAAATCACCCGATTCGGGATAGCGACAGCCAAGATCGTTTTCCATTTCTTTAAAAATATTGACTAAAGAAGGGGGATGCTTAAACCCTAAAGGAACCGAAAAGCTATAGCCCTGGGCCTGCCCAAGACCATGATAAGGATCTTGACCTAAAAGCACCACCTTGGTTTTATAAAACTCAAAAGCCTCAAAAGCTGCCAATATCTTAGAAAACGGAGGATAACATTTTTCTTCTTGGTACACTTGATAAACAAAGGACTCCAATTGTTTTATATAATCTTCAGACCATTCTGCAGACAGTGCATCTTGCCAACTTTGGGATAATTGATCAAACATATTGCAAAAATAGTAGTTTACAGCTGTTAGCTCCTCATAAAATTTTAAATTTGCAAAAGAATTGCTTGAATACCTATGTATACAATCCACGAAAAGACCTTAAAAGATCTAGAATACCTTAGCGTTTTGGGCCAGCTCGCTTCCTATAGTAAAACCGAAATGGGAAAAAGCACCATCCTAAACTTGCGACCCTATACCGATATAGAAGCACTGGAAATCGCATTGGCCCAAAGCTCTCAATATTTGTCTTCATTTGAAAACGACAATAGCATACCCGATCATTATTTTGAAAGTATTGCAGACGAATTAAAACTATTGGGCATAGAGAATAGCTCCATCCCAATAGAAGGCTTTCGAAAAATCTCTAACATATCGAAGACGGTAAACGTACATTTAAAGTTTTACAAAAAATTTCAAACCTATTATCAAAGCTTTTATAACGCGAGCTCCCACATCCCCTTTACCCAAGAACTCATTAAGGAACTAGATCGGGTTATAGATAGATTTGGGGAAGTAAAAGATGATGCAACGCCCGAATTGAAAACTATTCGCAAGGAAATGCATCAGATCAGAATGCAAATAAACAGCAGTTTTAGTGCCGCATTATCACGCTATAGTTCCGCCGATTTTTTGGATGAAATTCGAGAGAGTGTTGTAGAAAATAAACGAGTATTGGCCGTAAAAGCCATGCATCGCAAAAAAATAAAAGGTGCAGTATTGGGTTCTTCCAAAACGGGCAGTATCAGTTATATGGAACCCGACGAATGTATGCGCTATAATCGCACATTGATGCGATTAGAAGTTGATGAAAAGGATGAGATTCAAAAAATATTGAAAGCACTGACCGATTTTTTCAGGGTCCATCGCCCATTGTTGATCGATTATCAAAATTTTCTTTGTCTGATAGATGTTTCTTTTGCGAAGGCAAAATACGCCCAATCTATGGATGCGGTATTACCAGAATTGCAGCTAGAAGATCGAACACTGTCCCTACGAGATGCCTATCATCCACTTTTGTATCTGACCAATAAATCGAAACAAAAAAAAACATACCCCCAATCCATATCCCTTTCCACCGACAACCGTATTATCGTAATATCTGGTCCAAATGCAGGCGGAAAAAGTATTACCCTAAAAACAGTAGGCTTGTTACAGCTGATGTTTCAGAGTGGTTTGCTGTTGCCTGTTCATCCCAAGAGTAAAATCTGCTTATTTGACCGCATCCTTACCGATATCGGAGACAACCAATCTATAGAAAACCACCTGAGTACTTATAGCTATCGACTAAAGAATATGAATTGGTTTTTTAAAAAATGTAATGCCAAAACCCTATTTTTAATAGATGAATTTGGTACAGGAAGTGATCCCGAATTGGGAGGTGCATTGGCAGAGAGTTTTTTAGAAGAATTTTACCAAAGAAATGCTTTTGGAATAATTACCACCCACTATTCGAATTTAAAAATACTTGCCAACGAATTGCCACATATGTGCAATGCAAACATGTTGTTTGACAGTCACACTTTAGAACCTCTATTCCAACTAGTCCTTGGACAGGCTGGAAGTTCCTTCACTTTTGAAGTAGCTCAGAAAAATGGTATTCCTTATAGATTGATCAACCAGGCAAAGAAAAAGATCGAACGTGGTAAAGTGCGTTTTGATGCTACTATAGCTAAGCTACAAAAAGAGCGATCCAAAATGGAAAAAACTGGAAATAAGCTCAAAGAAGAAGAAGCAAGAAAAAGAGAAGCATCCGACAAACTAGAACATTTAAACCAAAGAGTAAAAGACAAACTGCTACGATACCAAGAGATGTATGACCACAACCAACGCATGATTGTATTGGGGAATAAAATAAACGACATCTCGGAGAAATACTTTGTAGATAAGAGAAAAAGGAGTTTGATTTCTGAATTTCTCACTTTAGTTGAAACGGAAAACAGCAAACGAAAACAAAAAAACAAAAAAGAAATTGCAGAGAAAAAAGTTGACCGCAAAAAAACAGAAAAAGAAATAGAGAAAAAAATAGAGGTCGTTCGCAAAGAAAAAGAACAAAAAAAGAAGGAGGCCGCTAAAAAACCAGTAAAACAAAAAACAAAAATCCCATTAAAAGTCGGTTATCGTGTGCGCATGCCAGATGGAAAATCGGTAGGAACTATCGATAAAATTGAAAAAAGTATAGCAACTGTAAATTATGGTATATTTACAACCAAAGTACATATCGATAAATTAGAACTCGTAGGAACCAAATAGTAATGAGTACAACAAAAAAACATATAATCATTTTATTTGACGGCCATTGCAACCTATGCAACAATACCGTCAATTTCTTGATAGACAGAGATCCAAAAGATCGATTCCGATTTGCCTCTTTACAAAGTACAATTGGCAAGAAAATGCTGTCCGATAGAGATATAGATCCTAAAAAGATAGACAGTATTGTTTGTATTGTCCCAGGTGAAGCCTATTATACAAAAGCAAATGCAGCTATTAAAATAGCATTAACTTTAGGTAAAGGGTGGGCTATCATTGGTATGATTTCCAATTGGTTTCCAACATCTTTAAAAAACACGATTTACGATTGGGTTGCACGTAATCGTTACAAATGGTTCGGAAAGCAAGACCAATGTCGAATTCCCACCCCTGAGTTACAAACAAAATTTTTGACCGAGGAAACCCCTTCAAACGAGGACATCTAGAAATTGTTATTTGTTAGCTATCTTTACAACTAGTTATATCCTGCATCGTGATGGTGCTATAATGACCGATAACACTATCTTCGTTGATTACCACGTTTTGTTCTATTTGAGTATAACTCCCTATTATACTATTTTTTTTTATCCATACATTATCTCGAAGAACGGCAAATTCCCCTAAAAACACCCCTTCTTCAATTACACAATTTTCTCCAATGTCTACGCCTCTTCCCATTACTGCAGTTACGTGTATTTGAGCAGTAGGATGAATTTGGTAGCTTGCTTTTTTTAACGAAGTAGGATTCTTCACCAGAGCTCCTATCCGTATAGAAGCTTCTTTCTTTTTTTTGTCGTTCATAATTTGAGGTCATATTCTGTAGGAGTAAAAATACAAAATCACAAGTAAAAACCCCTAAATAATTCCTCAAAAAAACAGATAAACCGCTAGATTCAACCGATAAACGACATCTTATCCACTTATTTTATAATTTTCTGCGTTTTTTCTCTTGTTTCAATAAGCTTAATTCTCTACCAGTTTGCCCTGCAACCGAAGTATTTTCTTCTGCCCTTCTTATGAGATAAGGCATCACATCTTTTACTGGTCCGTAAGGCAGATATTTGGCAACATTGTAACCCAGCTCCGAAAGGTTATAGGAAATATGATCGCTCATTCCGTATAATTGTCCAAAGAAAACACGGGGATCGTTATTCACCAATCCTTTTTGCTTCATCAGTTCTAGAAGTTTTAAAGCACTTTCTTCGTTGTGGCTGCCCGCAAACAAAGACATATCCTGGAGGTGATCCATCATATATTGTACGCCCATGTCGAAATTGATATCAGTTGCTTCTTTGGATTCGCAAATTGGATTGGGGTATCCTTGCTCATGAGCCCGTTCGATTTCCTTTTCCATATACGCACCACGAACAAGCTTCATGCCGACTTTAAAACCCTGTTTATTAGACCGTTGATAAAGATTTTTCAGATAATCTATTCTATCCCAGCGGTAAAGCTGCAAAGTATTGTAAACAATCACTTTTTCTTGATTATACCTTTGCATCATCTCCTCCACCAAATCGTCGGCTGCATCTTGCATCCAAGACTCTTCGGCATCTATCAAAAGAGAGACGTCCAATTGGTGTGCTTTTTTACAAGCCACATCAAACCGAGTAATTACCCTATTCCACGAAGCTTCTTCTTCCGAAGTCAAGGTCTGCTTCTTCCCTACTTTCTCGAATAAATCCAATTTTCCAAAACCTGTTGGTTTGAAAACCGCAAAAGGAATCGCTTCTTTTTCTTTTACGAAATCTAAAACAGCCAAAGTTTTGTCCAAAGCAAAATCAAATTGCTCATCTGATTCTTTACCTTCCACCGAATAATCGAGTACTGCAGAAACCCCTTTTCCATACATATCGTCAACAATACGCATACAGTCTTCTTCTGTAACGCCGCCACAAAAGTGATCAAAGACAGTAGCCCGAATAAGTCTTTCTACGGGTAAATTTGCGTTTAGGGCAAAATTGGTGACTGCTGTTCCAATTTTAACCAAAGGTTCGTTAGATATAAGTTTAAACAAAAAGTATGCTCTTTCTAGCTCTGAATCCTTTTTTAAAGCAAAAGCAATTTCAGTATTATTAAAAATGTGGTTCATAATTTGAGAAATCATTAATACTACAAATATAATTAAGCAAAGTATAATATTAATGCTCAAAAATTGGTTATTTTGCTTTTTAAATTTTAAGGAATGAAGCCCATAGTATCGGACGCCTATAGTGTTTACTTTAAAGATCATACATACAACGAATTAGCGTTGCATTTAACCCAAAAAAAATACTCCAGTATTTTTGTATTGGTCGACGAAAATACCCACACCCACTGTCTTGCTCATTTTCTGGCTCATCTTGCAACCGATATTCCAATAGAGGTAATAGAAATTGAAGCAGGAGAAGAAAACAAGCATCTGGAAACTTGTATGGGTGTATGGGAGGCTTTATCCGAATTGGGTGCAGATAGAAAATCGCTAATGATCAATGTTGGCGGTGGTGTTGTTACAGATTTGGGTGGTTTTGTAGCCGCTACATTTAAACGTGGCATCGACTTTATACAAGTACCCACCACCTTGCTCTCTATGGTAGATGCTTCTGTAGGAGGAAAAACAGGAGTAGATTTGGGCCCACTCAAAAATCAAATTGGGGTAATCACCCAACCAGTGATGGTACTCATAGACCCTTATTACCTAAAAACGCTACCCGAAAAAGAATATCGAAGCGGCTATGCCGAAATTTTAAAGCATGGGCTTATTAAAGATCGTTTGTATTGGGATCGGGTAAAGGCATTTAATCATACCTCCACCATTGAAGATATCATTTATACTTCTGTACAAATTAAAAACGAAGTAGTACGCATAGATCCAACCGAACAATCTTATCGAAAAATCCTCAATTTTGGACACACTTTGGGTCATGCCATAGAATCCTACTATTTGTTTCATCCCAAATACGACAAACTATTACATGGAGAGGCTATTGCTATCGGAATGATATTGGAAGCCCATCTCTCTCATCAGATTTTAAAAATGGAAATTGCAGATGTAGAGGAAATTAAAAAGCATCTACAAAAAATATATCCCAAAATTGGGATTCAAAAATCCGATATCGATCAAATCCTTTCTCTTCTGCAGCATGATAAGAAAAACGCCTTTGGTAAGATCAATTTTGTATTATTAGAACAAATCGGGGCATGCGTATTGGACGTGCAAATTGACAATGACCAAATATTTGAAGCATTTGACTACTATTTAAGCTAAACTCACAACATTTTTTTTTATAAACAAAGGAAGATAATTAATATTACTAAGGTTTAACCCAAGTATTATCAATTAATTACAAAGGTATTGCTATAGCCACATACTAGCAAATCACATGCTAAAGCACTAGAGCAACACCTTAAAAACACCTCAAATCATTATGAAACGGATCATTGTAAGCTACAAAAATCTAGAGGCAGATGTATTAATGGCCTTGGCAAAAAAATTTCCTGATGGATATGGAGATGATGACATCATCCAATTCAGAAACCACAAAAACGAATTGATCGAAGCTGTAGAGTTACGCATCGAACAATGCATTTACTTAATAAAAGTAAGTAAACAACTTGTCAACAACATGGAAAAAATTCTTGAGTCCGATGACACCTTGGGTGAAATAGATCATCTAAATAATCCTCATGACTTGAGTGCCTAACTATATTTCGTTAAATATAGAATGCATCAAGCGTTTTTTGTCATTGAAACTCTCTTCTAATGAAATCATGGTTTCTGTTCTCGAAACCCCATCGATATCGTCTATAGAAAAAATGATTTCTTTGGCATGCTGGGTATTCTTGGCACGAATTTTACAGAAAATATTAAATTTCCCTGTCGTAATATGTGCGATAGTTACCGAAGGGATATGACTCAGACGTTCTAATACAAATTTGGTCTGGTGTGTTTTTTCTAAAAATATGCCCACATAAGCTATAAACGAATATCCCAGCTTATTATAATCCAAAGTCAAAGAAGATCCTTTAATAATTCCAGCATCTTCCATTTTTTTCACACGCACATGTACCGTACCTGCAGAGATCAACAATTTTTTAGCGATATCCGTAAAGGGAGTACGGGTATTATCTATCAATATATCCAAAATTTGGTGATCGATATCATCTAGTTTGAACTTTCCCATTGTATTTTATTTTTTAGAATTACAAAAAAACAAAATTTATTGCAATTAGTTTGAAGTAAATGCAATAAAAAAGCCGAAAATTCATAATTATTTTAAGATTTATTTACGAAACGTGGATTTTAATGTTGCTGAAGCTTCCATTGGTCTATCTGCATAGCGCAAATTACTCACGGTTTCCAAAACCGTATAGCTTTGCCAATTTCTATACATCCTATAGTTTCGCGGCAAATTAGCACACCAAAAGAGACAGGAGACCAAGCTATTCCATTTTTATTGATCCATAAAAAGCTTCTGCAAACTTTTCAAATCTTCAGCATCAGCAGCATTTCGAAGTTGATGACCAAACTTGTTGCGCAATTCTCCTACTTCTGCTATATATGGCTCAAAGCAGATTTGTGCGTTTCTCAATACTTCTCTGTATAGAATTCCAACTTTGGCACCTACCGTCAACTCTGGCTTCCATATGTGCGCTTTTTCCACCAATATATCGTAAAACTGTTTGGCATTTGGAGGGATCCGAAAATACGCATCCACATCGAACTGGCTGTAGGAAACATCTACCAGAGCTTCCAATGAACTTACCAAAGCAATGAACACCATTTTTCTAGTATGCTCTCTTTCGTAATCATCTGGAAAATGCCCCGCCTCAAATAGCACCGTAGGACAACCTTCGGATTGAAAATAATCTCCCGTACAGTGAATATTAAACCCATCGTCATATCGTCCTACGCCATTGGGTATATAATTTTGTAATACTTTATCCATTGCGGCTATTAGCTGCATACTTGGAACCCTACTAGGCGTAACCTCCCTAGTAGGATCGGTAGCAGGTGTTAAAAAAGACATGGTAGCAGGTTTTGGAATTCCTTTTGGATTAAAAATAGTCCGTTGCCCATGAAGATTAAAGCAAAAATCGGGTTGTTCGGATTCAAAAACTTTACGCAATGCCATACTCTCTGGCTGTGTAAGCATAGACGCGTCCCTATTTAGATCCACGCCATTGGCATTAATTCGCGTGTATTCAAAAGCACCATCTGGATTTAATATAGGGATAAAAACCATTCGAAAAGCCTTTTTCCATGCCCTTACTTTCAATTCATCTGAATCCATTAAAGCAAACAAATCCATCATGGCTTTAGTAGTCGTGCTTTCATTGCCATGCATTTGTGACCAAAATAATAAGGTAACGCTTCCTTCACCATAGGTAAAAGAAAGTATAGGACGCTTGTCTACACTGTAGCCAATGGTTCGTTTCTCAAACAGATCTCCTAAACCATCTAAAAATTCGGTTAAGTGCGCACTATATATATATCGTCCTGCAATCTGTTTCTGAGCATAGGTGTTAAACCAACTAGTGTATAAATCCATATTTCTTTTTTTACAAAATTAGAAAAGCTATTGTTTACACTTGTAACATTTTGCGCAAAACAATCATTACATTTGTCTCCTTTACTTATTTCTAGTATATTTAATCATAGAAAAAACTATGATCGCTATTTAAATAGCTTAATGTCATAATATAAATTAACGCTAATTAAAGTTATTGTTTAAAGCTAATTACGTTAGATCAAACCTTTTCTATATGTGACATTAACAATTGTAAACGACTTTAATTAACAATTGTAAACAATTATTATGGGTATCAGTAGTAGGATTAAACAAATTCAAGATCATTATCAATTATCTGCTGCTTCTTTTGCAGACAGTATACGCGTGCAACGTTCTAGTATTTCACATATTGTTTCTGGTAGAAACAAACCTAGTCTAGATTTTGTGCTAAAGATAATCGACCATTACCCCGAAGTGGATATAAGCTGGTTGTTGCGAGGAGAAGGCACTTTTCCCAAGAAAACAGCCAACACCAATGAAGAGCCAGACTTATTCAACACCGCCTCTACATACGAAAATATAGAAGCAGCTAGCATCAGTAAGAATGAAACTTCTACTTTAGATAAAGTGATTCAAAAGACTGGTATAAAACCTCCTAACGAACTATATACATCGACGAAGAATAAAGAAGATTCCCGTCTACCTCTTTCTGAAACGACAAAACCTTCCACTATTGCTAATACTAAAAAACAAATCAGCAGGGTAATCATATTTTATACCGATGGAAGTTTTGAAAATTTTGAATCCTAAAAATCATTTTGCCAAGAACAGTAGGTTTTTTTTCCTTTAGCTGCTAAAACTACAGGCTAGAACAGAGAAGTTTAAAAAACAACATTCATATGTCCAAAAAAGAATTGCGAACGCTCCTCTGCTGAAAACAAACCATAGCCATTGTTCCTCCCAAAACCAATTTCTTAACAAGAAGAAGATTTTATTAATCCTTCATAAAAAGAATTACAATTTGAAGCGCCCTCTAACTTTATTTTGTAATTTGCGCCTTCTAACTGGAGTGACAGAAAGTGATCTATTTTGAGAAAGTTTATTATATGAAGCAACTTTTAATATTTGGTTTATTGTCTTGTTTGACTACATCCTGCTTTCAGAGCAGGCCAAGAGATTGTAAAGCCTACACCAATGGCACATTCGAATTTACAGAAGAAATTGACGGCAAGCAGTTACGTACAGTCTTTACCCGTAAAGACAATATGGAAATTTCTACTTTCAATCAACACATAGACACTGCGTCGGTTCGCTGGATCAATGATTGTGAATACATTCTAAATAATAGAAAGCCCAAAAACAAAGCAGAACAACAAGCGATTCATATTAAAATAATTAGTACAAGTGATAAGGGCTATTCATTTGAATATGGATTAGTTGGATCAAGTAAAAAAAACAAAGGTAACGCCATAAAAATACAATAAATTATGTTCGAAATTTTCTCTAGCCCAGATGCATGGGTTGCATTGTTCACATTGACATTTTTGGAAATCGTATTGGGAATAGACAATATTATTTTCATTTCCATAGCAGCTGGAAAGCTCAAAGAAAACGACCGAAAAAAAGCTACCAATATAGGGTTAGTCCTTGCCATGGTACTTCGTATCGTTTTATTGTTCGGAATCTCCTTACTGGTTTCCCTTAAAAAACCCATATTGATGTTGCATTGGGAATGGTTGCACGGAGGTATTTCTTGGCAAGCCATTATATTATTTTGCGGAGGATTGTTTCTTCTTTATAAAAGTACCAAAGAAATACACGAAAAAGTTGAAGATAAAGGGCACGATGAAAGAGAAGTTACCAACCAGCGTTCTAGTTCTCTTAGTAAGGCGATTGTTCAAATTACAGTCATCAATATCGTCTTTTCTTTCGATTCGATACTCACTGCTATTGGAATGACCAACGGCATCTCCCCCGATCCTAATGATGCTTTGGTACTGATGGTGATCGCAGTAATTATATCTGTGCTAATTATGATGTTGTTTGCCAATCCGGTTGGAGAGTTTGTCACCAAACATCCTTCCATACAAATTCTTGGATTATCTTTCCTTATTCTCATTGGGTTCATGCTTATAGCAGAGGCTTCGCATTTGTCTCATTTGGTTGTTTTTGGACAAGAAATCGGTGCAGTACCAAAAGGCTATCTATATTTTGCTATAGCATTCTCTCTCTTGGTAGAGTTTTTGAATATGCGAATGGATAAAAACAAAAAAGAAAGCAAAGATTAACAAGGGATAAACTTGCATAAAAGCCGTTCAAAATGAATGGTTTTTGCGTGTTAAAAATTGTAAATCAACACCTTAACGTTGATGTATTCGCATAATAGGTCAAATGTCGGTTTTACTATGTTACAAGGAATTCTTAAAACAAAAATCCCCGAGAAATTACTCTCGAGGATTTCATAACTAAAACTATATGTAAAATGGTAATATTTGGGTCTTCTTCTGAGGCTTATCAAAGTAGCATTGCTTTTTAAAACCGAGGCTAAAATATAATCTAAGTATTGAGTAGTAAAAAAATAGTTGTATTTGGGGTCTATGGTGATGTGAAATCATCAAAATCTGATGGCACGAAATAACGTGTAGTAAATATGCATTTAAAATTATTCTTAATTACTATTTCTGTAACTTTTGTAGACTTTCAACAGAAAAACTACTTCTATTTCGTCATCTTCAATTCAAATGTAAAGATTTTGCAAAAAGTCACTAAAAAAAGATATCTTTTTCAACCCTATCCATTTAATTATAATGCTAGCGTTTTCTTACTAAAAAGAATAAAGTGATATATACCTTATAGAAAATAATGCTTCTAAAAAATAGCTGTTTAACAACAAATTTAGAAATAATACTTTTCCTACAAATGGTGTTTTTTGTAGGAATTTCTTAATTACACCACAAATAAACATACTTTAACCACAAAAAACGATGTTTAAACAACTATTTTGTGACGGTTTTTCCATCAAGCGCTTACATTTACACTGTTCATAATGCATACCTAAATTACACACAGCAAGCCACAATATCATAACCCTTATTGCTAAAAGTAACAAAGAGTGAGGAATTTATCTCCCAACCTAAAATTCCTCTGCAAATGGTCAAAACCTACTCTAATACAGTATAGAGCCTTGGTATAGCTTACTATTGCTATACGGTATCGTAACATCAATATCATAACCTCCTTACCTGTGAATAAGGAACCAATGATATCATAACCTCCCAACCTTATCTATTAGATAAAACCAACCGCCTAGAAGTTTATACTAGGTGGTTTTTTTATTGATACCATTTCTATTTTAAAATGCCCTTCAAAGAAAAAAAGTACTATTTATTATGGTAATTTTAAACTTGAAATGGTATGACGTCTCATTTGAAATGATTCTTCCAAAATTGCATCTAAAAAATGAAAAACAAAGCACTTTAAAATGTATTTTTGCTTGTAAAGACAAATTGAATTGGATTCCAATAAGATAAAAATTGTACTTTCTTTTTTCGCCATTTATGTTATCTGGGGAACCACTTATATGTTCAATAAAATAGCTGTGGAGCAAATCCCTCCTTTCCTATTGGCGGGAATTCGCTTTACTGTAGCAAGCATTTTGATATTTAATCTTATGCTTATCAATAAACAATCTCTCCAGATATCTAGGCTACAATTAAAAAACACCCTAATAGCTGGTTTTTTGTTTTTGAGTTTTGGCAATGGCATGGCGGTTTGGGCGCTCCAATTTCTCGATAGTGGTTTTGTCGCCTTAGAAATTGCGGCCCAACCATTGGTGATTTTATTGATGATGTGGATTTTGGAGGGCAAAAAAATTCCTAGAAAATCCATGATTGGAATTGGACTTGGTATAATCGGAATGTATTTTTTAGTAGGAAATAAAGAGCTCATTACCAATCCGCAATTGCTTTACGGCATTTTGGTCGTATTTTTATGCATGCTCGGTTGGAGTTACGGCAGTCTTTTTGTCGCCAAGAACGATATGCCAAAAAATTTCTTTCTCAATACTGCCTACCAAATGCTATTTGGTGGTTTGCTTTTACTGGGAATTAGCCTATCTCTAGGCGAACAATGGCTAACCCCAAAGGCTTGGTATATACAAACTTGGATTTCTTTATTCGCCCTCATAGTATTTGGAGCCATTGCCGCTTTTACCGCTTTCAATTACTTACTCAAAGTCGTTTCCCCCGAAAAAGTAGCTACTTCCGCCTACATCAATCCGATTGTAGCTTTATTTGCTGGCTGGTTGTTTCTAGGCGAAATCATTAGTTTAAATGCTATTGTCGCAGCGGTGATACTACTTACAGGAGTGTACTTCATCAATTCATCCAAAACCTAAGACAAATTGGATCTTAATTAGTACCATTTTGCTACAAACCAATACTACTAATTGATCTATCTATTTTTTTGATAGAGAACATATTATGATCTATTTCAAAAAAATAAACCAAATGGTTTATTTCCAACAAAAAAACCAATCAAACAGTTGGTGTAAAAAGTTAGGCATTTTTTACTTAAATTTATATGATGCCATATATACACGCGCTACATATCGACCTTGCAAAAAACGCACCTTATCCTTTTGACGTATCCGCCATTAAATATGCAAAAAATTTGCAGTTTTCCAAAGGTGTCAATTTTATAATAGGAGAAAATGGCTGCGGCAAATCTACCTTATTAGAAACTTTAGGTATGTATCTGCAACTACCTCATTTAGATGGTAATAGTTATCATAAAAATTGTTTTTCTGCAGCTCAACAATTGGTTCCTTTTCTTCAACTAGAATGGGGAATACAAAAAGCAAGTGGTTTCTTTTTTAGAGCGGAAGATTTTGGAGATTTGGTAAACAGCGTGCAAAGAAGAGATATCGAACTACAAAATCAACTGGATTATTTGGTAGGTGATGTTCCCGATAAGGTGATACAGCAAATGAAGGAAAATGCCAACGAACAGACCAATTGGGTAAGGAAAAACTATGGGCAAGAGCTAGAATCCTTTTCTCATGGTGAGGCATACCTCCATATATTGCATCAAAAAGTAAACCGTAGCGGCATTTATCTGTTGGATGAACCCGAAGCTAGCTTATCTCCTGCCAGACAACTATCCTTTTTGTATTTTATCCAACAACATATGGCTTTATATCAATCGCAATTTATTATTGCTACCCATTCCCCTATACTGATGGCTTATCCAGGTGCCAATCTATTAGAAATAGGTCAAGATGGTATTCAAAACACCAGCTTAGAAGCCTGTGAACATTATAGTTTGAGCAAACAGTTCTTAAACAATCCCGAAAGCTTTTTAAGACATTTATAATCTTTCAAGAAGAATGAATAAAAAAAGACTATTCGTTTAACAATAAACGAATAGCCTTTTTTTAAAATCTATTGATCTTATTGAAAAGTAATCTTGGCAGCAATCACTTCCTTTTTGCGTTGTACTTTTACCGTGGTGGTATCTCCCGAAGAAAATTTGGATAAGGCTTTCATATACCCCATCATATCATCTACCCGATGGGGTCCCAATTGAATCACAATATCTCCTTTTTCCAAACCAGCTTTTTGTGCAGGTTTTCCTTCGCTTATGCCATCAATTCGCATACCTTTCTCTGTAAACATATAATCTGGAATAACTCCCAAAGTTACCTTAAATCTAGGGGTGTCAGATTCTTCTGTTTTGGTTTTTCTAAAAGCCAATTCGCCATTGTCATCCAAATCGCTAATTATCGTATAAATATAATTTGCAATCTTTTCTATACCAGGATAATTGATTTTGTCCGAATCATCACTTGGTCTATGATAGTCTTCGTGTTGTCCAGTAAAAAAATGCAATACTGGCACATCGTTTATATAAAATGAAGTGTGGTCAGAAGGACCAACACCCGATTCGTGTTCTACGATTTTGAAATTCGTATTGTTGGCACTTACTGTTTGTTTAAATATGGGTGAAGTTCCAGTCCCATAAACCGCCAAAGAATTGTCTTCTTTCAAACGACCCACCATATCCATATTCAACATATAATTGATGTCTTCCAAAGGAAGGGTGGTGTTTTTAACAAAATAATTGGATCCTAATAAGCCCATTTCTTCACCAGAAAAAGCCATAAATAGATAATTGTTGTTGGTATTGGTCTTATGTAGTTTTCCTGCCAAATGCATCATCATGGCCACGCCACTAGCGTTGTCGTCGGCCCCATTGTGAATTTGCTTTTCTTTTCCACGATACAAGGACCCTTGTCCTCCCCAACCCAAATGATCGTAATGCGCTCCAATTACAATAGTTTGCTTAGCTTTATTGTCGAGAAAACCCAATATATTCCGACCAGTTATAGCTCCTTCTCCTTCTTTGTATTGTACCTGGCTATGTGGATCTTTTTTTGGTGTAAAGGTAAAGTCCTGAAAATACCCATCGGTACCTTTGGGTTTTAAGCCCATTTCTTCAAAACGACCAGCGATATATTCTGCTGCCTTGCGCTCCCCTTCCGTTCCTGTTCCTCTTCCTTCCAATTTATCATCGGCGAGATATACAACATCCGTTTCAATCTTATTCTGAGGCACATACTCTTTTTTACAAGCTACGAATGCAAGCCCGATAGCAAATATCCAAATCTGTTTCATATAGGTAGAAAATTTTAAAATATAATCCCAAGGCATCTATGTAATATGAAAAAAACACCGACTATGAGATGTATTTGTTGTAATAATTTTACATTTGTCCAAAAATAGCAATAAAACGATCATGAAGTACCTATATTCGATTTTATTTTTGGCACTTTTAACTGGGTGCAAATCAGAAAACAAAAAGCAAAAAGAAACCGAAAATCCCACTACGACCTATAGCGCGGAAGACGCTAATTCAGGCGCAACCAACAGTAAGACACTTATTTACCCCGAAGAAAAACACTTTAAATCTATCAAACAGATTACTTTTGGAGGGGATAATGCAGAAGCCTATTGGAGTTTTGATGACAAACAGCTCATCTTTCAATCCAATTACAAAGAATGGGGAGTAAACTGTGATCAAATGTTTTTGATGCATGCTGAGGAAGTGTTCTATGACAAAAAACCTCCGATGATCAGTACAGGATTAGGTCGTACTACTTGTGCATATTTCTTACCAGACAACAAGCATTTTGTATATGGTTCCACACATCTTGGCGGTGAGGAATGCCCACCAGCACCTTTGCGTAGAGAAGGAAAGTACGTATGGCCAATCTATCCTAGCTACGACATATTTGTTGCAGATTTAGAGGGAAATATCACCAAACAGCTTACAACAGAGCCAGGCTACGATGCAGAGGCCACCGTATCGCCCAAAGGAGATAAAATCGTGTTTACCTCTATGAGAACGGGGGATCTGGAGCTATTTACCATGAATATAGATGGTAGCGATGTAAAACAAATTACTTACGAATTGGGATATGATGGCGGTGCTTTCTTCTCTCCCGATGGTAGCAAGCTTATTTTTAGATCTTCTCGTCCCAAGACACCAGAAGAAATCAAAGAATACAAAGATCTTTTGGCAGAAGGATTGGTACAACCAACTCAAATGGAATTGTATATCTGCAATGCAGACGGAAGCGACTTGCGCCAACTCACCAATCTTGGAAATGCCAATTGGAGTCCATTTTTTCATCCTAGTGGCAAAAAAATACTGTTTTCTTCAAATTTTGAAGCAGAAAGAGGTTTTCCATTTAATCTCTACATGATCGATATCGATGGTAAAAACCTGAAGAGAATCACACATAGCGAAACCTTTGATGCCTTTCCGGTATTTTCTAACGATGGTAAAAAACTCGTTTTCTCTTCCAATAGAAACAATGGTGGTGGACACGATACCAATTTGTTTATTGCAGAATGGCAAGACTAATTTGTTCTTATAACAAAAAACGAAGTCCTTTTAGTTTCTAGAAGGACTTTTTTTTGGCAGTTGCTCTTCTATCTATTTCCATGTTTAGCTTCAGCGAGCTATTTTCCAAAACAGTCAAGCAATCTGGAAACCAAGGACTCAAATTTTCTTCCGGATGTTCTTCTGCTTCTAACTTTGCAGCATGCAACAATCGAATGCTTTTTTCCAAATGTCGTTTCAAATGGCTAATACGCGATATTTTTCTGGTACGCACAAGCCTCATTCCTCGCAAAAAATACAACAACAAGGCAATACATATACAGCTTGGTATAATAATCATTGCTGCCGCCATTCCAACCAAAAAATTGGTAACATCATTGTCAAATACCTCGGCAGCATCATGATGATAAGCCTCATGACAATGTCCTTTACCGTCTACGGGATAAAATGTAAAATCGATGATATGCTCAAACCAACGCCAATGCCAAGGTACCTTTCCTTGCTCAAAAGGATAATGGTGATTGTAATAACCTACGCGAGCCGAAATGGTGTTGTCCGGATTTCCCCCGGCTACAACATTTCCCAATTGATCGATAGAAATAAATATATTGGAAAAATATTTCCATATTTTAGAAGTATTGGTTAACATGTACTAAAGATTTGGTTTGCAAGTATAAAGATAGTAGAATTTCATAAAAGAAGGATTAAGCTTCAAAAAGATCTGATACAACATTTTAGGGCTTTTTTGTGCTTATCATTTGCACTGGAATGCGCTAATACCTCCATTAAGATTGCTGAAACTCCAAAACTATACAAGTGCCGCATAAACACATATTTTTTGATACTTCGATGAGAAGCACCAACAACATGCTTTTTATTTACAGAACATATAATACAATGGGTTCTAAAGATAGCATTCGTATTCTATCAAATCTTCTAGTACCTAGCATCCTATGTACCAATCCAAGAGGTATTTCTACATTTTTCTCGTATAAAAATTTGATAGCCAAGCGCTCTATTGCTATTTGTTGGTTTTTGAAGCAACTCTAGATGTAGATTTTATATAAATAGATACCATCGCTCCTTTCCACCAATACACGAATTTTTTTATAGTAATCGATGCCATCGTAAGGAGGATTCATAAACAAATATTTAGCCAATAAAACAGCCTTAGGTATATTTCCTTGGTTTTTATCCCTTAAAAAAAGCGTTTTTTTGCCATTGCATATTTACCAAATGATATATTTGAGTAAAAAAATTAAACATCTTATAATAAATTGGTTGGACCTAATAGTATGAATCCAAGCCTTTCAAATGATCTTTCAAAAACTCCAAATCAATATAGTACTCTTGCGTATTTTTTGGATTTAAATACACCTTTATATATTTTTCTAAATAGCAAAAGATCTTTAGATTTTCCAGATCGGTAAACAAACTAATGGATATATCTAATTGGTCCTCCGAATGGGAGTTTATAAGATGTATCGAAAATGACATAAAGGATTTCTCTATAGTTTTTTGATCTTCCTCTTGCGAGCCATCCTCCATAACTTCATATACCATCTTGTTATAGAATTGTATGTCATCATAGCCTATTTCGTACAATAGCAAATTCTTTTTATAATAGGCAATCGTCTTTTTCCTTTCTAAAACATTCTTTTTATTCTGAAAATAAAGTAATACATACACAAAACTAAGAATGACACTAATAAAAACAATAAAGGGGGTTGCCTCCTCCAAATCTTCAATATCTTCTATAAAAGATATTACTAAGATGATAATTAGAAATAAGATTTTCAAATAACTAATAACGTACTCACGAAAGTTTGAAAGCTTTGTGTCAAATCCTAAAAAGCGTAAGAAAAAGTTTTTCATCAAAAACAAATTTACATTTTTTCTTTCTATATACGTAAGTTTTATCTTCATTTTTAGTCCTTTTAGAATATAGTTATTCCCATCGTCTGTTTCAATATTCCTCGAAGCATAGATTATATTTAGAAATAATTGTGAAAAACAACTTTCAATTTAACATTTCCTTTTCTGGAAATATCTTTGGTTTATCTATTTTTGACTTATTTAAAACCAAATATTATGCAAAAATGGTTCCTCGTCAGTTTCTTATTATTAGGGACATATACCCATGCTCAAATACAGGGAAATGTTACAGATAAAAACGACAAACGCTTAGCTTTTGTAAACATCTACATAGAGAATAGTTTTATTGGCACCACCACCAATGACAATGGAGATTACGAACTAGATTTTACCAAAACAGGTCGTTTTACCTTGGTTTTTAAATTCTTAGGCTATAAAACCCTCAAAAAGGAAGTAAATATCCAACAATACCCCTACAAATTGAATGTGATATTGCAACCAGAACGGGTACAATTAAATGAGGTGGTGATAAAAGCAGCAGAAAACCCAGCCAATAGGATTATTAAAGCAACTATTGCAAAGAAAAAAGAAATTCAAGCTGCCATCAGTGCATATAAGGCCGATTTTTACTCCAGAGGGATTTTCCGCATAAAGGATGCTCCCGAACGATTTCTTGGCCAAGACATAGGCGACTTGGGAGGTGGCTTAGATTCCACCAGAACAGGAGTTCTATATTTAAGTGAAACTGTATCTAAAATAGATTATCAATACCCCAATAAATTTAAAGAACGCATCATTGCCTCTAAGGTAAGCGGCGACGATAATGGTTTTAGTTTTAATGCTGCCAGCGAAGTACAGTTCAACCTCTATGAAAACACAGTGGAAATGGGCAACAAAGTCATCTCTCCCCTAGCCGATTACGCCTTTGATTATTATAGATACACCTTAGAAGGGGTTTTTTATGACAGTCATAAAAACATGATTAATAAAATACGGGTAAAACCACGAAGAGATCAGGACAATTGTTTCAACGGACATATATACATAGTAGAAGACCAATGGACTATCTATGCTTCCGATCTTACCGTTTTAGGCAGGGTAATTAACAACCCCGTACTAGACACCCTGAAGGTGCAACAGAACTTCAATTTTCTACCAAAAGAGAAATATTGGATGTTGGCAACACAAAGTATAGATTTTAGTTATAAATTCATGAAATTCAAAGGCAACGGTAGATTTACTGCAGTATATCGCAATTACGAATTACAACCAAAATTTACCCCAAAGCACTTTGGCAATGAAATAGTGAAAATTGAAACCAACGCCAACCGAAAAGATAGTGTATACTGGGAGAAATACCGCCCTATACCACTTACCCAAGAAGAAATCACAGATTACATACGGAAAGACAGCATACAATATATTCGCAAATCCAAGAAATACCTCGATTCTATCGACAAAAAAGGAAATAAACTCAAGCCTTTACAGTTGTTATTGGGTTATAGCCATGCAAATACCTATAAAAACACCACTTGGAGTATCGATACACCGCTTTTATCCTTAGGATACAACACCGTGCAAGGATGGAATGGAGATTTTAGCTTCCGCTATACCAAGGCAGCCGATGAAAACTATTTTAAATTTTGGCAATTAGGAGCCAACCTACAATATGGCTTAAGCGATGAGCAGGTTAGAGCTACTGGTAGATTTACCTATAAATTCAACAATGTATCCCGTCCTTTTCTAACTGTAGAAGGCGGTACCCAATTACAGCAATTCAACAATAGTCCGCCTATTTCTAGTACACTCAATTCTCTTTTCACTCTATTTGCCAAAGAAAACTACGCCAAATACTTCGAAAACACCTTTGCCAGAGTCTCTTATAGTCAGGAATATATAAATGGTCTTCGCATATACACTGCCCTTGGATACCAACAAAGACAAGGGGTGTACAACACCACCAATCACAGCATTATTGCCTACGACGACAAGAGTTTTAGCTCCAACAACCCCATAGATGCCACCAATTATGTTTATGCGCCTTTTGCAAATCACCATCTTTGGAAACTCCAAGTACGTGCTAGTATACGTTTCGGACAAAAATACCACAGCAGACCCAACCATAAAGTAAATATCCCCTCTCCAAAATACCCTCTATTAGATATTGCTTACGACAAAGCCTTTGCTGCCAAGGTTTCCGATTATAATTACGACAAACTATCGGTAAAAATACGCCAACAACTCCCTATTGGCAACAAAGGAGAATCTCGCTATGCCATACATGCAGGAACCTTCTTCAATGAAAAGCCCATCGCCTTTATGGACCAGCAACATTTCAACGGTAACGCTATTTTTATAAGAGATCACGAAAATCTTTCCAATTTTATGAATTTGCCTTATTACAGTCACAGCACAAGCGGCAGTTTCTTAGAAATGCATACCGAGCACAATTTTCAAGGTTTTATAATGAATCGAATACCATTACTCAAACACCTAAAATCCCATCTGGTAGGCGGGTACAAACTGCTAAGCACCAACCAACAGCCCTATATGGAATGGCATATCGGTTTAGATAATTTAGGAATCGGTAAAGTGCGTATACTTCGTATAGATTACGTTCGCTCTATCGGTGGAGTCTACGATGGAGACGCAGTACTATTTAGTTTAAAACTATAATTTGGGCGTGCCCCACCTGCACTAAAGCTTCGGTGGGTCGGGTCATCCGCTAGTAGTTTTTACGCCTAGCCAAGCTTTACTAGCTGTACGGGTGCTATCGCATCCGCCTGCAAGTGCAGCTAAAGCTAGTTGTAAAAAGCTTCCGCTACTACCCCTCACGCAACTATATTTTAACAAAATTTACGATTAAATAATAATTCTATAAAACTGCAAATTTTCTCTTATAAAGCATGTCTAATTCCCCATTTTTTCGTACATTTAAGTAGTCAGAAAAAAGAAGAACACCTCACAAAAACAAAAGTCTTACAAACCTATTAAACAAGATAACCGCAATATAGTTCGCATATCTATTTGGCATAAAGTCAAATTACTAGTAACATGAGTTAGCATTCTCGGCGCGGTTTATAGAACAAAAATTCAGAAAAAATGTGATTTCTTAGCCAGATGGTGTCTGTGCTCGAAAGAAGTTAATTGCTATTTATTTCTTCAGACCCTATCTGGCTTTTTAGAAATTATCAAGTATAGGAGAACAATTAATTTGTATACTACAACACGATTTACAACAGGAAGATTTATATTTTAAATTGCTTTACAAAGTAGCAAATTTTGACATAAAACGCGCCTTATAAGCTCTTCCAATTGGTATTTGCTTATCGTTTGACAACTGTACACGATTTCCAGAGATTTTTTGTACATGTGTAGTATGTACCAAATACGATTTATGAATCTGACAAAAGCTATTTGGCAAATGTTCTAACCAATATTTCAGGCTTTCTGTACTAAGATGCACTTTGTTATCTGTAACAATTTCGGTATAATCGCCATCGGCTTTAAGATAAAGAATATCTGCTGGCTGTACTTTAATAAGATCGTAACCCGATTTGATAAATAGCGGTGTTGTCTCCATTGGTTTGGCTTGCTTACTTTCCGCTATAGGTAGCATGGATATACTTTTGGTAACTGCTTGCACAAATCGAGCAAAGGAAAAAGGTTTTAACAAATAGTCCACCACTTTATACTGATAACTTTCTAATGCATATTCCGAAAATGCTGTAGTAAGAATCACTTGCGGACTATAGGTAAGGTTTTTCAAAAAATCCATACCAGACATTTTAGGCAAATGGATATCTAAAAAAACAAGATCTACTTGCTCTTGCTGTAAAAACTGCAAGGCATCCAAGGCATTCGAAAACGTAGCTCGAAGCTCCAAAGAGCCAATATCCGTAATATATTTTTTTAGAATTCGTTGTGCTGGTGGTTGGTCTTCTACTATAATACAACTTCGTTGCATAAGCCTTAGTTTTGTGTTAAAAATACTATTTATCCTCCAATTTCTCTAGTTGCATACTCAAGTTTACTTTATAGCTAGTATCGGTAGTCTCTATTTGTAGGTCGTGCGAATTCGGGTAAAGCATTTTTAAACGCTTTTGTACATTTTCCAAACCAATACCCTTATCCAGACTATCGTTATTGCTCGTACCTCTATAGCTGTTTTCACAATAAAAATGCAACTGTCCTTCTCTATTTACATCTATAGCGATATCCACCAAGATATCATCAGACATACTACCAGTACTATGTTTAAATGCGTTTTCGATAAACATTAGTAGGATTAATGGTGCTATTACATAGTTTTCTGGAATGGCAGAAATCATAAAATTAACCTCCCCTCTGTCCTCTATTTGCAATTGGTTTAAGGCTGTGAAATGCTGTAAATGTGCAATTTCTTTTGTTAGCAATACGCTATCCTCTTTACAATCGTACAACATATACCGCAATACAGCAGAAAGCTCTAATATAATTTCTGGAGTTTTAGGCGATTGTTCTATGGCATAGGCATAGAGATTGTTGAGGTTATTAAACAAAAAATGTGGATTTACCTGCGACTTTAAATAACGCAATTCGCTATCGTCTGCCGCTGCACGCAACTGTTCCATCTCTCCTTGTTTATGAATAAAATCGAGGTTAAATTTAAAACTCACCATAATAAACACCATCGGTAAAATCCCTAATAAGGTAAAAAAGAAATTGGAAATATGCGTGGCTCTTTTTCCAGTATAAAATATCTTTTCTAAAACCAATTCTTCCATGAAGTATAGAAAAACCAAACATACCAATATCCAAATAACATACTGCTTGTACTTTTGGCGATACAGATATTTTGGATTGATATAGTATCCGATAAAAAGAGCCACGCCAGCATATAGGCTAAAAAAGGCAATACGAGCCATATCAAAAACATCATTATGTTTTTCATAAGTAAATAAGATAAATAGTACTATTAAAAAAAGAAATTGTAGTAACCATTCATACTTGCCTGTATATTCCCGCAAGGATTTCATAGTACAAAAATAGGGGAAGGTTTTGAAACTACCTTAGCCTACCCTTCCATCAACCCTATTACTCCCCTAAACAACAAAAACGCTTATCAAAGATTCGAATACTGTTGGTCTAGGTAAAACAAAGTGCTATTTGCACATCCTTATCAAATTTGTACTACAAGATTTTTAAATAAAAAGAAATTTGACGTTTACAGGAAAACTAAGGTCGTTTAGGTTATCGCATTTTAATAAGCTCTGAGAAATATTTTTATTTGTTCTCTATTAATTTTGAAAAAAGAATTTTTAATGCCTTGAGAGGCTTTAAACAACACAAACCATTACCCACGAATGTAGGTATAAAACAAACTATATTCCTGAGGTGAAATTTTAAATAAATGAAAAGATTTTTAGTATTATTTTTATTAGTTACTAGTTTAGGAATGGGTGGCATTTCTGCACAAAAACAAGAAATTCAAGTTACTGGAAAGGTTATGGACAAGACTTCGAATGCACCCATTGAATTTGCCACTATTGTAATTGGCGATCCCTCTACCAACAAGCCAATTTCAGGTACTACCACCAACGATCAAGGTTTTTTTGCTATAGAAACCAAGGCCAAGCGCTTTTATGTAGAGGTAAGTTTTATGGGATTTAAAAGTAAACGCATCGATAATTTTTCCATTCTAAAGGGCAAAGTAGCCCTAGGAACTATAGTTTTGGAAGAAGATGCTGCCCAACTAGACGAAGTAGTTGTTGCTGGAGAGAAATCGCAAACCGTGTTTAAACTCGATAAAAGGGTTTTTAACGTAGGTAAAGACCTTAGTAGCACTGGAGCTAGTGCCCTGGAAGTACTCAACAATGTACCTTCGGTAACGGTAAATATAGAGGGGCAAATAAGCCTTAGAGGAAGTACTGGCGTACAGGTGCTTATTAATGGAAAACCTAGTGTGCTTACCGATAGCGGCGGCAACGCCCTGGGTACCATTACCGCAGATATGATAGAGCGTATCGAAGTAATTACCAATCCGGGTGCAAAATACGAAGCAGAAGGTACTTCTGGTATTTTAAATGTGGTGCTAAAGAAAAACGAGAAAAAAGGACTAAACGGCAGTATCACCGCCAATGTAGGAACACCTACCAACAATAGTATTGGTCTTAGTGTAAACAAGCGAACCGAAAAATTTAATCTATTTAGTCAAATTGGATATGGTAAACGGGTAATGCCAAGAGATAATATATTCGAAAGCAACGACCTTACCAACAATAGAAGAATTTACTCTAAAGGAGATCGGGAAAAACACGAACAGTTTTTTAATTTGCGTTTGGGAACGGATTACCATATAAACAAAACCAATGTTATTACTCTTGCAGGTAATTTTGCCTATGAAATAGAAGATGAGTTCGGCGATACCCGTTTTGTTGATTATACCGCAGACGCACTCACAAGCAGCGAGAACAGGAATGAGGTTACCGAGGCTACCAACCCAAAATGGGAATATGAGTTTCAATATAAAAAGGACTTTGAAAGTCACGAAGACCATGATTTGCTCTTTAGTGCCACAGGAAACTTTTTTGGTAAAGACCAAGAATCTCTTTTTAAAAACACCAATCTTACCGATGGAGTTCTAAATGACCAACAACAAACCGAAAATGAATTTCAGGAAGCACGCTATACTTTTAAACTCGACTATACCTATCCGTTTGCAGACAAATACACCTTGGAATTAGGATCGCAATATTTGCTTAACGATATTTCTAACGATTATGCTGTGCAGAACTGGGTTGCAGGCGACTGGGTAACAGACCCCAACCTCACCAATGTATTTGACTACCAACAAAATGTGTTTGGTGCATACGGAACTTTTGGATGGGAAGGCCACAAACTAGGCATTAAAGGAGGTTTGCGTATAGAGCATACCGAATTAACCACCGAACTAGAAAATACCAACGAAACCAATAAACAAAACTATACCGATTTGTTTCCAAGTATGCACATTAGCTATAAGCTTACAGAAGGTTTCTCTTTACAAACAGGCTATTCTAGACGCATATTTAGACCTAGAATGTGGAATTTAAATCCGTTTTTTAATATCCGAAACCAATTTAGTATACGTACCGGTAATCCGGAATTACTACCAGAATACAGCAACTCTTACGAAATCACCGCTATTTTCAATATAGGCAAAGCATCTTTCAACTCTAGTGTATACCACAGATACACCACCGATGTAAGTGAGCGTATTAACACCTTTGAAGATGGTATCAACTATAGCAAGCCAGTAAATGCTGGAACGAATAGTAGCTTGGGTATAGAATTTAACTTTAAATACAATCCTGCTCGTTGGTTAGGTTTTCATGGAGATTTTAACTGGAATAGTTTCAATCGTCGTGGACAATATGAAGCTATCGTACTCGATACCGATGGTAACCAATGGAATGCGCGTATGACCAGTAAAATAAAATTCCCTGCCGGTTTTGACTTCGAAATTTCTGGCAACCACCGTTCTTCTTTTAAAACCATACAAGGCACACAAGAAGCCAATACTTTTGTAGATCTTGGTTTGCGAAAAAAGTTATGGAAAGGAAAGCTAGTTGCCAACCTTGGTATACGCGACATATTTGCAAGTAGAGTAAGAGAATTTAACACCATACAACCGAGCTTTACAACCTATAGCAAATCCCAATCTGGGAGATTTGTAACCTTTGGTTTAAGCTACGCCTTTGGTAAAGGCGAAGCTATGGAATACTCCTCAAGAAAACGATTTTAGTCTTTTTCTAAACGAACAAAATGTATATGGGTGCAAATCGTTGCGCCCATAGCCATTTATAAGAACATTACCTATAGTTACACCAATAAATGTTATATTATATTCCTAAAAACATATACCATGAAAAGAAACAATAACTTATCTATGACCGCAAGAACTTGGCATAGAAATCTTGGGTTCTTCCTAGCAGGTATCATGATGATCTACGCCCTTAGTGGTATCGTACTGATCTTCCGCAAAACAGATACCTTTAAAATAAAAGAAACCCAAAAACTGCAATTGGAGGCTAATTTGGATGCCAATGCCCTAGGAAAAGCACTAAAAATTAAACGCTTTAAAATAGATTCTTTACAAGCAAATATTGCCTATTTCGAATCGGGTACTTACAACCTGCAAACTGGGGAAGCGATACATACCACCAAACGCTATCCGTTAATCTTGGGTAAACTAATCGATTTGCACAAGGCCACTACCTCTAGTCCCTTGTATTACCTCAACATCTTCTTTGGTTTGGCACTACTGTTTTTTGCCATATCTGCCTTTGTGATGTACCCCATCAAGACCCCTTTGTTTAAAAAAGGTGCTTATTTTGCGGTAGGTGGACTGGTTTTGGCTATTATCATGCTGTTGCTTTAGAGAAAATTTGTGAATTTTCTTTACGGTCGGGGCTTATCTAAATTTAAATCCAGATTGATTTCCGCTAAGCAATAAGGGTCGAATGCTGATAAAAAAAGTTTCTACTTCTTAGACCAAATCCTATTATTCAATCGAAGGGTAGCCATGATGGTCTTAATCGCTTCTAGTTCATTTTGTAGTCCGTCAAGGGTATTGGCTTCGATATGTTTTGGGTGAATATGAATATTTTCGAAAAAGTTCTTTTCTTTTGGAATGCTCATAAAAAGCATCCCTTTAGAGAAAGATAGCTGTAATTTGGTGCCTACCATTTTACGTATATTATCAATGGCTTCTACCAGGGCATCATCCAAAACATACTGTGCCAATTGGTTATCGCTAGCCCACACCATATAGCCATCGGAAAGTCGGGGATGAACCATCTTCACTCTCTCTAGTCCTTCTGGTTTTATGAAGGTATTCTTTAGGATGTTTTTCAGAGATTTGTGTTGTACATACACTTTACCATGGACTGTTTTATGAAAATCGGCATGAAGAAAAAACCCGTTAAAACCATCAAACTCACCAGCAGTGGATATGGGTTCCACATCCCACTCAGAACGTAACATTACGGCTGTCCATACAATTTGCCAAAATCCACGTTGTAGATTGTAACCATAATTGGTCTGTTGGGCTTCAAAAAAACAAAAATTAACGCCATCTAACTTTCCTTCAAAAAAATCTTCTCCGATTACCTCATTGTTAAAAACCATCAAGTTATTCTCAAACAATATCGATTGGGCCAACAATTTATCCGGCACTTTTTGCTTGGTATGATGTCGAATATTCGGATAGACACGCTTGGCTATATTGGGCAACACATTGGCTTTAAAATGGAAATAATCCAGCTTGGTTTGCTTATAAGCGTTTCGTTTTCTTTTATACTGATAACCCGAATAAATAGTAAAAGCTAGTAAGGCAAACCAGCTGTAGAAAAACCACTTGATGTCTAAAGAAAAAATCCAAAGTAACAAGCTTAATACCAACACCACGGGGGTGCTAAAATAAACCAGAATCGCCAGCCAGGTAGGAACGATACGTTTTGGCGGTAAGATGTTCTTGCACTGGTCTTGCAACATATGGAAGTAACCTTCTAATTGCTCGTTAGTCATGAGAATAGCTTCTTTATGTTTGGATTTTCTCGTTCTTCTTCTATTATATCGAGATAGTTCTGCCTACGAAAACCAAATATGCTCGCCAATATATTGTTGGGAAAAACAGCAATACTATTATTGTATTGCAATACCATGGCATTGTAGTTGCGCTGGGCTGCGGCTATTTGTTCGTTCCATTCGTTGATACTACGTTGTAGATGCATGGCGCTTTCATTGGATTTCAACTCTGGATAGGCCTCCATTTGCAAGTGCAATTGTCCCAGAGTGGTCGATATATGTTTTTATTGGATAAGACCTTCACTGGAGGCCACAGTTGCAAAATTTTGCTGGCGCAAGGCACTGATTTTTGTGTGTAATTCTGTTTCGTGTGCCATCAATTGTTGCACTGTTGCAACTATATTAGGCAAGGCATCATGTCGATTTTTGAGTTGCACATCGATATTCTTAAGCGCAAACTGCATATTATTTTTGTTTTTTACGATACGGTTATAAGTCCAAATCATGCGATTAATAAATTAAAAGGGTGAACACATAAATCAAAAAAAAGTTGCAACAAGCATAGAAAAACAGTACCAGACGAAAAGGGAACTTCAGCAGACCAAAAGTAGCATTGCTGATCCAATTGGATTTACTGCTTATTTTATGATCCATCTTATCGAGATATACTTCGATCTTATCATTGTTATCGGTTTGCACATGAAATTCAGGCGTTTTTCTAAGAAAAACAAATCGAAATATCCCATCGATGATCCAGCTTAATGGGTAGGCAAAAATCCGCAATCGTTTATGTAGCACACGCTTAAGAGAGGGTCGAATCACAAAAAGGGAGACCCCTTTAAACACATCTGTAAAGGACTGCTTGAGGGGCACCTTGGCCTTTCGCTGCTGGCGCAATTTCTTACTGTCATCATAGACAAATTTAGTGGTGTCTATCGCAATATCGAAAACCTTATTGAGATCGTTGCGTATGGTAGTAAACAATCGGATGACACTAAAAAGCAATAGACTTGGAATACTGACGGTATAACACAAAAAATAGTACAAACTAGCTCCCCAAATCCCCTGGGAAACATAACATGCTAAAACAATAAGTATGCCGGCCAACAATAAACTGTTTTGTAGCAAGACCTTACCTATATATAAAGGAAAAAATATGGCATCCGCAATGGTTTCAGATAATTCGTCTACCTCGTACTTGCTATAATTAATTCGAATATTGGTTTGTTCTGTGTTTGCCATATACTTCCTCTGTTATTTAAAGTGTTAGGAAGTTATAGCTGTAGCAGTTGTAAAAATAAGGATTTATCTGTATAATTATATCAGAAATCTATCATTTTTTTAAATATCCTAGAAACAACCCTCTGCCCAAACAAGACCGCACAACTGCAAAACCATAATAGATACCAACTCTTTTTCATAAACTTAACGCGTATATTCCAAATGAAACGCTCCTTTTTGGTGCTTGTCCTTAGAGATGGATAAAAAGATGCCCAAAAACTGCACCCGAATATTGCCATTGGGTTTGGTATGCAAATAATACAAAGCGGCGTTATTCGCCAATCGCTTATCCAAATCTGGTTTTTCTATCAAACTCGGATGCCAAAGCAGCACAGATTTTCCATCATTATAAAATACCATCTTATAATCTTTTAAAGGCTGAAACCGTTTATTAGGCCTAAATATGGATGCCATATAGTCGTCTACCACTTCACGTATGTACTTTTCATCCCGATATTCGCTATGCACAAGTCGTTCTATTACATGGTAATTCTGCTCCATGATCTTAGCAGCATCCTCTTGTTCATACCATTTTTGTATCTCCAGATACTTTTGGTGCACGGCAGCACGCAGTTTTTTTCGATCCAACTTACGTAAATCGATGGCATGAGACCAGCCTTCTATTTCGTAGGGTACTCGGGCATAAAATGTAAAGGTATGTTCATAATACGGTTTTCCATTACCCACAAACAGCTTGGTCTTTGGATCTATAGCACTGGTATGCGTCTGTATGGTGCGTTCTTCAGACATGCTCTGGTAGGTGATCAGATCGTCTATACGGGTGATGTCTATTGTGATGCTGGTATTTCCCAGCAGGGTTTTGATAAATTCTCCTTCCCCATAGGCTTTTTGGATCAGGTCCTCTATGGGGTATAAACGATAAGTAAGGGTCTGCCAACCCGTCTTTAGGATCGCCCTATTGATCTCTGAAGCGGAGGCCATCACATCCAAAGAAAAATTCTCGGTAACTGGCTTGTCATTCACCAGTATTTCGTAAGTGCAATTGTGTTGGCCAATACGCAAATAATACATGGGTTGTTTGGGATAGAACTTTACGGCCTGTACCAGTCGTTGGACATAGGCCTCTTTGTCGAATGTACTTGTGCCACCCGCATCCTGCCCAAACAAGACCGCACAACTGCAAAACCATAATAGATACCAACTCTTTTTCATAGGCTTAACGCGTATATTCCAAATGAAACTCCCCTTTTTGGTGTTTGTCCTTGGGGATGGAAAAAAAGACACCCAAAAACCGCACCCGGATATTGCCATTGGGTTTGGTATACAAATAGTACAAAGCAGGTCGATTCGCCAAACGCTTATCCAAATCTGGTTTTTCCAATAATTTGGGATGCCATGCTTGTAGCGATCTCCCTTCATTATAAAATACCAATTTATAATCTTTTAAAGGCTGAAAGCGTTTGTTTGGTATAAAAATGGCTTCCACATAATCATCTACCAGTTTGCGTATGTACTTTTCATCTCGATATTCGCTATGCACAAGTCGTGCTATACAATAAAATTCTTGTGCCATGATCTTGGCAGCATCCTCTTGTTCATACCATTTTTGTGTCTCCAGATACTTTTGGTGCACGGCAGCACGCAGTTTTTTTTGATCTAGCTTGCGCAAATCGATGGCATTAGACCAGCCTTCTATTTCGTAGGGTACTCGGGCATAAAATGTAAAGGTATGTTCATAATACGGTTTTCCATTGCCCACAAAAAGCTTGGTATTTGGATCTATAGCACTGGTATGTGTCTGTATGGTGCGTTCTTCAGACATGCTCTGGTAGGTGATCAGATCGTCTATACGGGTGATGTCTATTTTGATGCTGGTATTTCCCAAAAGGGTTTTGATA
This sequence comes from Flavobacteriaceae bacterium, assembly GCA_025800395.1. Classification (GTDB taxonomy): domain Bacteria; phylum Bacteroidota; class Bacteroidia; order Flavobacteriales; family Flavobacteriaceae; genus JAOXRU01. Next base: position 1,790 of record JAOXRU010000108.1, on the reverse strand, counting down.
TATTCCCCCACCCCATAGGCTTTTTGGATCAGGTCCTCTATGGGGTATAAGCGATAGGTAAGGGTCTGCCAACCCGTCTTTAGGATGGCCCTATTAATCTCTGTAGCGGAGGCCATCACATCCAATGAAAAATTCTCGGTAACCGGTTCCCCATTTACCAGTATTTCGTAAGTGCAATTGTGTTGGCCGATGCGCAAATAGTACATGGGCTGTTTGGGGTAGAACTTTACGGCTTTTAACAGCCGTTGGACATAGGCCTCTTTGTCGAATGTACTTGTGCCACCCGCATCCTGCCCAAACAAGACCGCACAACTGCAAAACCATAATAGATACCAACTCTTTTTCATAATCTTAATGCATATATTCCAAATGAAACGCTCCTTTTTGGTGCTTGTCCTTAGGGATGGATAAAAAGATGCCCAAAAAACGTACCCGGATATTGCCAATGGGTTTGGTATACAAATAGTACAAAGCTGCGTTATTCGCCAAACGCTTATCCAAATCTGGTTTTTCTATCAAATTCGGATGCCAAAGTAATACAGATTTCCCATCATTATAAAATACCATCTTATAATCTTTTAAAGGCTGAAACCGTTTGTTAGGCTTAAAAATGGCTTCCATATAATCGTCTACCACTTCGCGTATGTACTTTTCATCCCGATATTCGCTATGCACAAGTCGTTCTATTCCATGGTAATTCTGCGCCATGATCTTGGCAACATCCTCTTGTTCATACCATTTTTGTATCTCCAGATACTTTTGGTGCACGGCAGCACGCAGTTTTTTTCGATCCAACTTGCGTAAATCGATGGCATTAGACCAGCCTTCTATTTCGTAGGGCACTCGGGCATAAAATGTAAAGGTATGTTCATAATACGGTTTTCCATTGCCCACAAACAGCTTGGTCTTTGGGTCTATAGCGCTAGTATGCGTCTGTATGGTGCGTTCTTCAGACATGCTCTGGTAGGTGATCAGATCGTCTATACGGGTGATATCTATTTTGATGCTGGTATTTCCCAACAGGGTTTTAATATATTCTCCCTCCCCATAGGCTTTTTGGATGAGGTCCTCTATGGGGTATAATCGATAAGTAATGGTCTGCCAACCCGTCTTTAGGATGGCCCTATTGATCTCTGAAGCGGAGGCCATCACATCCAATGAAAAATTCTCGGTAACTGGCTTGTCATTTACCAGTATTTCGTAAGTACAATTGTGTTGGGCGATGCGTAAATAGTACATGGGTTGTTTGGGGTAGAACTTTACGGCCTTCACCAGCCGTTGGATATAGGCCTCTTTGTCGAATGTTGTCATAGTGCTAACTGTTGTTTTGTTGGTGTCTGTCTGGCCACAACATATAAGGCTATAGCACCCAAAAACAACAAATAAACTAACCCCTAACAATCTCATAAATAACTTCTTTAGCACAGTATCTATTTTATCATCTCCAAATACAAACCATTTTGTTGCTTGTCTTTGTGGGCGTAGAGGTAAATAAATAAAAAAATAACTTTATTATCATTATTATATAAATAATAAAAACCAGATTTTCCCTTTACGCGTTTATCAAAAGGTTTGACTACTGGAAACCGAAGACATACAATTTTGCCATTTCCAAAATATGTAAGTTCAGATCCTTTATAGGATTGAAAATTGAGTCCACTCCAAAAAGCCCCTTATAATTTTGAGTTTCTTTGTTTTTGGGTAATTGTTTGTGTTTAGATGAGTTGTTTTCATCCATTAGCTGTATTTAAGACATAACTTCTCATGTGCTCTGATGCAAAAAAATACTC
>JAOXRU010000265.1 GCA_025800395.1 Flavobacteriaceae bacterium | reverse complement strand
AACAAGACCACCACCAATTGCATTGGAACCAAAAGTATGGTGAAAATTGGTCTACAAACCTATCTTTGAATTATACCAAAGGAAAAGGGTATTTTGAGCAATTTAAAGAAAGTACAACAGCTTCTAAATACGGAGGAATTGTATTGCCAACAGAAATCGATAAGGATGGAAATTTAACCAAAACCGATGCCATTGTTCGTCGTTGGTTAGACAATAATTTCTATGTAGCCAACGCCAATGTGCAGTACGAGAACAGTTCGTTTAGTTTTATAGGGGGCTTGTCGTATAGCAACTATACTGGAGATCATTTTGGAGAAGTGATTTGGGCAAAGGCTTTTGCGCCAGAAGCCAGTATACGAGATCGTTATTATTTTAGCGATGCTACCAAAACCGATTTTAGTGTGTTTGCAAAAACAAACTTTAAGTTAACCTCTAATTTAGATGCTTTTGTAGATCTACAAGGCAGATTTGTAGGGTACAAAACCAAAGGAATTACTTCGGATATCGCAAATATTAATGTAGATGATACGTTTAGCTTCTTTAACCCAAAGGCAGGTCTTACTTATCATTTAAATAGTAAGAACGATCTGTACTTTTCCTACGCCAGAGCACATAGAGAGCCAAATAGAGATAATTATGAAAATGGCGCAGTAAAACCAGAGAAACTCAACGATTTTGAATTAGGTTGGCGTACCAAAGGCAAGAATTACCTGGTTAATGCCAATTTGTATTATATGGCCTATACCGATCAGTTGGTGCTCACTGGTACTTTGAGCGATACTGGTTCCCCTTTAGCAGAAAATGTAGGAAAAAGTTACCGATTAGGATTGGAGTTAGATGCAGTTTTTCAATTTACAGATTGGTTACAATGGCGTCCGAATATGGCTTTAAGTAGTAGCAAAAATCAAGATTATTACGCAGAGATAGATGGTGCTTTAGAGAGTTTTGGAGATACTAATATTGCATTCTCGCCGAATATTGTAATAGGGAATTCCATAAATATAACACCATTTGATGGCTTCGAAGCAGGTTTCCATTCAAAATTTGTAGGAGAGCAGTATATGGCAAATGTAGATTATGAGACATCAAAACTTTCCGACTATTTTGTAAACGATCTTAGCCTAAATTATACAATACCGTTTAATAAGGTGTTAAATACCGTAGTGTTACAAGGAATGGTAAACAATATTTTTAATAGAAAGTACGAATCCAACGGATATTTTTCAACAGAATGGGGGCCTGGGTATTACCCACAAGCAGGAACAAACCTATTGTTGGGTGTGGAGTTGAACTTTTAAAAAAAAGCTCTTTTTAATACCATTTCTATTTTAAAATACCCTAAAAAGAAATAGATGGTTTTTTTCTTTATAGCTAAATCAATATAAAATACCATAGTATATTTTCTAATGCGTAATTCGGGATTTGTTGAATTAGAAAGGAAAAAAGGGCTATTTATTGGGATGATTTTAAACAAGAAATGGTAAAACCTCCTCATTCCAGTAATTTCAAATGGCAAATGATATAAAACCGTCTAGGATTTTCTTAGGCGG
>JAOXRU010000247.1 GCA_025800395.1 Flavobacteriaceae bacterium | reverse complement strand
AGCAATGTCTTCCATAGATACGAGTCCTACTAGGTTGGGATCTTTGTAATAGTAGCTGCCAGTACCACCTACGGGTATGCCATCTACGAAATTTGCTGGTTGCCCGCCTATGCCGCCCAAGGTAGCTTCGTAGTGGGTCATGCCAGCTTGGAGTGCTGCAAGCACATTGGCTGTTCCCCAACCACGGGTGGTATGTAGGTGTACTATATGCTGGTCTGGGTTTCCGAAGGCTTCTTGTATTTTGCTAAAATAACGATATACACGATCTGGAGATGCGGAACCATCATGATCTGCATGCTCTATATCGTCTGCGCCAATGTCGAACCACCGTTTGGTAAAGGCTACTGCTTGGTCTAATTTGGTAGGGCCTTCTATAGGACAGCCCCAAATGGTGCTTACGGTGCCGTTTACAGTTATACCGGCATCGTGCGCAAGTGGAATGTATTTTTCGGCCATTTTCCAGTAGGCTTCTAAACTAAGACCTGAGTTTTTCCGATGATGACTTTCGCTGGTGGAAACCATAAGTAGAATACGATCGGGACCGTAGCCTTCTTTTTTGGCTGCTATGGCGCGTTCTATTGCTTGTTCTCTAATGCAAACTGCTGTAATTTTGGCATTGGGCAAGAGGTGTTGTACTTTTTTGCTTTTGTGTAGTTGTTTTAAAAGCTCGTCTGCATCGGCAAATTGTGGCATGCGCCTAGGATTGCCAAAGTTGGTGAGTTCTAGTTTTTTAAATCCGGCTAATAATAATTGCTCTGCGACCCAGAGTTTTGCCGCAGTTGGTATTAATTTTTCTTCGTGCTGAAAGCCGTCGCGTACAGTAATATCGCTAAGAATTACTTTCTTGGGATACTTCATGGTTTTCTTTTTTACAAATGTAGGGAAAATGGATTTAGCTTCTTAATGTGACTTGGGGTTCTATTTAAACTTTTTGAATAGGTATTTAACGTGAGTTCGATATAACTTA
>JAOXRU010000238.1 GCA_025800395.1 Flavobacteriaceae bacterium | reverse complement strand
ACTTTGTCGACCACCGCGTTGAGATTACGCAGCATGACCAAGATTACACCAATGTTGATTTGTATGAGATAGCAATGGCTCATAACTCTCCGCTGCCAAAAGCTAACTAAGAGGCTAAAAGGCAAGGCAACCAGAAGGCCAAAAGAAAGCTTCTTCTTCTTTTATATGAAATTAGTATAGTTCTAAAACTAGGTTCCGACACTACTATAGGGATTCGTTTCCACATTTATAGTTACTTTTTAAATGGACGTGTGAATTGTAGCCTATAGCTTTCTGTTACATAGTTAGACGAATTCATCATCATTTGCAATTTTTGGCGATTTTAGGGGAGAAGTGATTATTCTCTAGATTTTACTAGCCTAGTTTGTAAACCGTATATCTGGTTAGAAGAGATTTGGTAATAATTAAATTTGCTGTTGGAACCAACTTCTGTGAATTTTTCTTTTTATATTTGTCCCAAAGGCTTGTTGGTGGGCTTTTTGGAGGGCTTACTATTGGAGGAAATTTTGCGTTTTAAAATG
>JAOXRU010000216.1 GCA_025800395.1 Flavobacteriaceae bacterium | reverse complement strand
CCTTGGCAACTATCAACCGTTCTGGCACGGTGGATAGTAGAAAAAGTCTAGCAAGGGACCTGATATTTAGATAAGTAGGCAGGCATCTAGCCATCTACAGTAGAAAGGTACCGGCCACAAATGAGGTTCGGAGATAAACTTTGAGAAATTGTATTTTCAAAGTTATAGCCGCCTTTATGGGAAAGCAACCGTTTGTATACGGCACATCGCTAAAACTGGTAAAAATAAAAAACGTTCTGTTTTTTTCCCTTTCAACCCCTTTATTCAATCTTTGGAAATTATTCGCACTTAGAATATTCCCGGAACCGGAGATCCAAAATGTATGCTGGCTAACTTCAGGGATACACATAAAACCCAAAGGGTTGCAGTAGTAGTCATGTAGCAATGAAGCCTAAGTTCACTAGGATCAAAAAACCTTGGCGCGAAGGAACCGTGTTTCCTTTCTTTGTTTCTGACCATCCTTTTGGCTAAGTAGCCAGCTAGTTTGCGAGCTAGTTAGGGAGCTATTCATCTGTACTTTTTTTTAATAGATACTAGTGGATAGCCATGACTCAAGCGTACTCCCAACTGAGCCAAAGATCTAAACACAAGAATACGTCAAATGGGTGGAATCCACTCCACAAGGGTATCTACCCTATACCTTAGCTAGATTAGTTACAATTCGATAGTATATTGGGACCGTGCATCGAATATAATCTGCATATTAAATATTCTAAGTGTGAATATCTTGCATATTCTAAGTGCGAATATTTTCGATATTCTAACTGTATCTTGGGAATATTTTTACCGGGTCTGGGACATAGTTGAATATTCTAAGTGCGAGTCCTTCACGATAATTGTTTTCAAGAAATCCGGGTGAATTTCACCAAGCTTTTGGATGATTTTTTGTGTCAACCTAGCTTTTGGGATTTTGTTTGGTCTGTGCTTTGGGCAGCTTAAGCATGAAATCAACCTGCTAAAAAATCAGGATCCTACCCGAAGTTTAACAGCTTCCAATAGGAAAGTGATTAGTCTTCGAACCATCATTTTTCACGGGGGGGTGGGG
>JAOXRU010000215.1 GCA_025800395.1 Flavobacteriaceae bacterium | reverse complement strand
TGTAGTGGTTTAATTATAATTCTTGGTTCAATTTTTATTTTCCTTTGTTTTCTACTCATTATCACGCATTTCCATACAAAAAGAAACAAAGAAAATAAAAATTGAGCAAAGGATAAAATTGAACCACAACATAATACATTTTATAGCGGAGAGAGCGCGAGCCAAAGGCCGTCGCAAGCGGAGGACCATACTCATTCACGTTCATGGATCGTGGGCGCATGCATATTCCACGCACATTTTGCCTTCATGTATGATGAAATTGAGGTGTCCTCGAAAAGTTCCCAGTGCGCGCACGTACTGGTATACCGCACTCCCACTTCAAAACTCATTAGGTAGATGCAGGAGCGAATTAAGAGGAGCCTCCATATGCACTATATCCTTGAGTCAACCTTTGCGCGTATCTTGCTATTTTTAGAACTGCCTTTTCTACAGGGGGTTTCAATTTACCTCGAAAATCTGTTTCCGTTAACGTCCGCATTCAAGCGCCGGCGGCGAAAGGCGAACAGCGCATAATGTACGACTATGGCTTTATTCTGATTGGGCAATCTAAAGAGTGCGCGCGAATGCGAGAACCCCGCGGCCTTCTAAAAATAAAAAGATACGCGCAAAGGTTGACTCATAG
>JAOXRU010000193.1 GCA_025800395.1 Flavobacteriaceae bacterium | reverse complement strand
AAATAAATCTATAGAAAGCCTTATAAACAGCAATCTTTCGTCCAAAAAGCCTTGAATTAAGGGTTTAACCTGCGCCTTTTTAATCCAAATCTCACTATTTATAAGGCTTCTGTGTAGATAATTTATATCGAACTCACGTTAAATAACCTTAAAACTTGTATTGCAGAAAGGCTGTAATGTTTCTACCCATTTCCTGAATTGGGGTTAATCCCAAACCTGCTTGGTTCTTGAAAGAGAAATTCAAGTGGTTGTGATATGCAACATCAAAAAGGTTGAGGCAGGCCGCGCCAAGCGTGAAACTTTTATATTTCCAACCAGCTCGTATATCCATTATATTGTATCCTGAAGTAGTCGTTTCACCAAATGTATTTGCTAAGTGGTCTTGCTTTGAAGTCATCCGGTATTGCACGTTGGCCCAAATCCATTCTTTATCCATTCCAAGTATGAAGTTCATATTAAAAGGAGCTGTCAAAGGCAAAGCTTCATAAAAGTCTTTATTCTTGGTATACACATAAGCGAGTGATGTTTGCCAGTAAACATCATGAGGAAAACTCAATTTAACATCTAATTCGATCCCAGTTTTATACGCTTTATCTAAATTGGTGAACACTTTGGCATGGGTAGGCTCTGCAGTTGGCATAAATTTTCTCTTAATAGTTGGATCTACTTTTGCAACTATATAATTATCAAAAAAACTGTAGTAAGCCGATGCTTCATAATTAAATTTACGAACAAATCCGTCTGCCGAAGATTTACCTTTTAAGGCTACCTCAAATTGGTTATTTACTTCTGCTTCTAAATCTGGATTTCCAACATATTCATAAGGTTCTCTACCAATTGTAAAATGATTTATATAACGTTCTTCCATATTTGCTGCACGTACACCACGTCCGTAGGCTACTTCTAATACCTGATTCTCACTCAATATGCGTTTGATAGAGGCTGTTGCACTAAACAAATGTTGGGTGCGATCCTCCGTGCTGTAACGAGCGATAAACTCAGTAGCTGGATCTTTGATACTCGATTGTACCACATCGTATCGAGCTCCTAGGGTGAAAATGGTTTTGGAATCGGCAAAATATTTCATTTCTGAAAATAACCCAATATCACTAATACTAGCATCTTGCCAAATTTTATCTACAAACGTTTTTGGTTGAGGAAGTGGATTGCCCATACTCATTTTAACAATTCTTGTTCTGTTTCCTTCTCTAGCTATATGCGATAAATCCAAGCCATTATACCATTTAATTTTATCATTGGTATTCCATTTAAACTCCAATTTACCTCCCAAAGTGGTGGCGGTAACAGGAGATTGGGCGTCTACCATATTAAAATTGGGTCGATTGGCATTGGTCATGAAATGATCTACATAACTATAATAAGCCTTAGCAGTGAAACTATTGTTTCTGTTCCCCAATCTGGTTGCAGTATAGTCTAAAGACAAAATACTACTATCATCAAATTCTGTATCCATAGGAAGTCCGGCATGCTTTACATCTCTACCAAAAGATTGTCTCCAATGGATTTGCAATCGTTTTGCTTCAGTAAAATTATAACCCAATTTCACACCATAATCGGTACTTTTAAAAGCAGCTGGAACGGTGGAATTGTTTCCGTCGGAATAGTCTCCAAAATTTCGATAACCAAAATTAGTGGTTAAATCGTATTTTTCAGCCACATAGCGCAATTGACCATTGGTTAAATAAGAGTCTCCGTTGGTTTCAAAACCGCCAGAAACATGGCCGTGCAATCCAAGATTTTCTATACTAGGTCTCTTACTTACCATATTTATGATACCACCAAAACTAGTTCCATAGCGCACAGAATATGGCCCTTTTATGATTTCTATTTTTTCGATTTCTTCAGGAATAATGTGTGTGGTAATAGGATCCATACGATTTGGACAGGCATGCATTGCTTTGGTTCCTCCATCATATTGAATGTTTAGTTGTTCGTAATTGGATGCTCTAAAACTGGGGTCTATCGCATAGTTGCCTCGTTTGATAACTGAAAATCCATTTATATTATTGAATAAATCAGATACGTTTTTAGGTTGTAGTACTTTTTTAGCATAGTCATTGGATACTTTATGTAGCACTGGATCTGTTTTTTGATCTCCAGTTACGATGACTTCTGCTAGTTGTACCGTTTTTTTCTTAATACTGTCTTTAGTCTCTCTCGATTGGGCATGGGTTGGGAGGGTAAATAGCATAAAAGCTGCCATTCCCAAAATTATTTTTGTATGGTTCATTTTAATGTTCTTGAAATAGTTATAAATAGGAAGGGGGTATTCGCTAATAGCTAAAATGGATCTCCTATAGAATCCATTCCAATTATCGGAATACAAAAAAAAAATGGGCATACGTATGACTTTTACTAATATGTACGTATCCCAATAAAAAATTAAACCATTTCTGGGGGTTGCATATCCGCATCCAATTTTAAAGAAGTATAATTCTTTTCTTGCCATGCTGAAGAAACGGCAAGAATAGATAAAGTAATCAACTCTACATCTGGAGAAGTCTGAAAATAAAGTGGTATTTGATAAGGTTTTAAAAATTCGAAAGGAACATTATCCATTTCAGATTGTTGTTCTGCAATCATTTTAGAAAAAACACATTTTCCATCACAAGACAATTCGGGCTTATCTTTATTTTCACAAAGGATTTCTACAAAACTATCATTAGCCACCATATAATAAGCTGTCAATACACCTTGTCTCAGGCTATGAAAGGAAATTACTCCTAGCAATACAAAAGTGATGAAATACTTATATAGTCTCATACTACAAAAATAGCACAATTTTATAGTGTGGATAGTGAAAATTATCAATTTTTTAATTAAAATAAAAATTGATCTTATTTGAGGAACTTACCATAGGTCTCCAACTTCTTTTTTTACATAGGAAAGGGCCGCGGAAGTAGGAGAGGGTTTCTCCATAATTTCGTTTAATATACCTTCTCTCAATTTATCTGCACTATCTATTTTATCGTTCATACCCACCTTTCTAATAATTTGGATGCAGAGATTTTTAGAAGTTTTGATAATATTCCAACATTCATCGCTCATATAAATCTGTTGGGATACATTGTGTTCTAATTCGTTTTCTATATTGCGAATCAACAAATTTTCGTACTGTTGCTTATCAGCACTAATTGGATGCACACGAACTACCAAATTGGACAAGTTGATACGTTCCAGAAACAAAGCCATTCTCTCGTATGCCTGTAGCCGTATAGGTAAACTGTCTTTATTACTCTCTTTATGCAACAAAAAACGTCTTCGTCCTTCTTCATTTTTGGTGTGACCTTTAAAGAAGTAATAGGCAACAACGCCAGTTACTACTGCAGGTAAAAGATATGCAAACAATTGTAAAATTTGATCTCCAGTCATAAGATACTTTTTTTATTAATAGGTATAACGTCTTTTTTTTGCGCTTCGCATATGAAGCACAGAAAAACATCATTTTTTTTTGAGATTAAGCCCTCCAAGATGTTTACAATGTCTCAAAGCTTCCATTCCTTCGAAGGATACTGGAGTTTTGTTGTAATGGTAGGTTTTTTCCATGCCCTTACTCACATGGTGGTCATCTACATTAATTTCGATGTCGTTCATTTGAAACTGACATGGGTGTTCATAACCAGCCGCATGAGTGATTTCTAACAGTTCTTTTTTGAAGGTTTTAAAATATTGCGCCAAACGTTCCGATTTTAATGGAACATCTATACCGTTTTGCAACCATTTGCTTTGGGTAGCTATTCCAGTCGGACATCTATTGGTATGGCAAATCTGTGCTTGTATACAGCCGATACTCATCATGGCTTCTCTGGCTACATTGATACAATCCACACCCATGGCAAATGCCATAGCCGCTTTTGCTGGAAAGCCCAGTTTGCCACTGCCAATAAAAACAATATCCTTGGAGAGGTTGTGATTTTGGAAAAGTTTATATATATCGGCAAAACCATAGATCCAAGGCAAGGAGACATGATCTGCAAAACTCGGCGGTGCGGCTCCTGTACCTCCTTCACCACCATCTATTGTGATAAAATCGGGACCTTTACCCGTTTTTTTCATGAATGCTGCTAGTTCCTCCCATTGATTCAATTTTCCTATGGCTGCTTTGATCCCTACAGGAAGTCCTGTTTGTTGTGCAATATCCTCTATAAAAATCACCAGTTCTTCTATGGTAGAAAAAGCAGAATGATTTGGAGGAGATAATACATCTACGCCTTCTTTCACCCCACGAATACCAGCAATTTCAGAAGTAATTTTCTTTCCAGGCAACACACCACCTTTGCCTGGTTTGGCACCTTGAGAAAGTTTGATTTCTATCGCACGTATAAAAGGGTTTTCCTTTACCAATTGTTTTAGTTTTTCCATAGAAAAAGTACCATCCGCATTGCGAACCCCAAAATAACCTGTTCCAAAATGAAAAACCACATCAGCCCCATTGCTGTGATAAGCGGAAAGTCCTCCCTCTCCAGTATTGTGATAGGCACCAGCAATTTGGACTCCTTTATTGAGCGAATCTACAGCTTTTGCAGATAGAGAACCAAAACTCATGGCAGAAACATTGATAACCGATCCTGGTCGGTAAGGATTTTTTCTACCATGAGCAACTCCAATTATTTTTGCACATGGAATAAAACTATTGTTGATATTATTGGGGTGTTCTTTTGGCACTCGAAAAGGCATCATCGCATTGTGAATAAAGATGTGGTGATGTGCATAGATATCTCTATCTGTTCCAAATCCCTCATAATTATTCTCCCTCTTAGCAGAAGCATAGATCCAACTCCTTTCAATACGATTGAAGGGTAATTCTTCTCTATTGTTTGCCACAAAATACTGTCGCATTTCTGGTCCGATACTCTCCAAAAGATAGCGCAAATGTCCTACGATTGGAAAATTGTGGCTAATCGTATGTTGGCGTTGGTAAAAGACATCGCGAAAAAACAAGATAATTAAAAAAAAGAGTAAATATGACCACCATGGCAAACTTGCAATCCATTCCATGTTATTTATTTTACTTTAAATAATCAAATACAATTTGTGTAAAGGTTTTTACCCCCAAGAGCAAACCGCTTTCGTCTATGTAAAAATCTGGGGTATGGTGCGGACCCACCTCGCTCATGGGTAAATCTAAAGGTTTACCTCCCAAGAAAAAATATACCCCAGGAACTTCTTTTTGGAAAAAGGAGAAATCTTCAGCTCCAGTTATCGCTTTACCAATGATCACATTTTCTTTTCCAGCAGCTTTTGCAAAAGATGGCGCTGTTTTTTTGGTCAGTTTCGGATCATTATAGGTAATAGGGTATCCTTTGTCGATGATAACTTCTGCTTCGGCACGATAGGCTTTAGCTATGGTTGGAATCATTTCTCGCATACGCTTGTGAATATGTTGTTGCATGCCTTTGTCTAAAGTGCGCAAGGTGCCGATAATTTGAGCAGTTTCAGGTATGATATTGCTACGCACACCGGAGCTGATTTTTCCAATAGATAAAACCGCTGCTTCATTGGTGAGTACCGATTCGCGACTAATAAGGGTTTGTAAACCATCGATAATTTTTACCGAGGCCATAATAGGGTCTATGCTAGTCCAGGGGGTTGAACCGTGACTTTGTTTTCCTTTCACACGTATCTCAAAACGATTTACAGCAGCCATCAATCCACCAGATTTATACATTATTTTACCCACATCCATACCAGAAGAAATATGCAATCCAAAAATAGCCTCCACATCTGGATTTTTTAAAACTCCTTCTTTTACCATGAGTTCGGCACCACCTTCTTCCCCTGGAGGCGCTCCTTCTTCAGCTGGTTGAAAAATAAATTTAACCGTTCCGTTAAAATTTCTATTTTTGGATAATACCTTTGCTGTTCCCAGAAGTATAGCGATATGTGTGTCGTGTCCACAGGCGTGCATTACCCCAACATCTTCCCCCAAAAATTTGCTTTTTACAGTAGATTTAAAAGGCAAGTCCACTCGCTCCGTTACTGGCAATCCATCGATATCTGCACGAAGTGCAATCACCTTCCCAGGTTTTTTACCCTTCAATATCCCCACTACACCAGTATGCGCTATACCTGTTTGTACTTCTATGCCAAAGCTTTGGAGGATTTCTGCAATTTTCTTGCCTGTTTCAAATTCCCTATTGGAAAGCTCTGGGTTTTGATGAAAGTGGCGACGCCATTCGATCACTTTGCTTTCTACCGCCTTTATGTCTTGCATTGGTAGCTTTTGGGCAAAAGTACTTCCCGCTAACAAAAAAGCGAAAAGCAAAATTAAATTTTTCATATCGTATATATTTAAGTTAGTCATTTCTTAAAAATAGATGGCTCTATAGCCTTCATTTTGTAGCTGTATCAAAACAGACATAGCCGAAAGTGCCATCTTTACCTGCGGTAATGCTTTTTCCTTGGGCACCCCTCTGGATATTGAACTCTGTCCACACAGATAGATATCGACTCCCACTTTATCTAGGGCTTCAAAAAGTCCAGCATTAGGATTGTTCACTCCAAACAGTTCCTTATAGTACTGGTTTTGCAATACATCCTTGGTTGCCGTGCCGTGTATGACCAAAGCCACTTTTAACTGATTTGGACTAAAACCATTTCTAGCGTGCATATTGAGAAATCTAGCTGCAGTTTCGAACAATTTGTTGGTCTTGGCCTTGTCTTCAAATCCACGTCCGACTTCCAGCACAAGCTTATAAGACTGACCAGTATCTAGTCTAAAATCTTGATTTGGGATATCATGTACAGCACCATAGCCCTTTACCATAGGGCCATCTGATTTTTGGGCAAGTATTGGTTTTATCATTATTAATCCTAGAATAAGTGTAGCTAAAACGGTTTTCATTTATAATTTATTAGTTTTTGATTTCAAAATTAGCAGGAATTTCACAGATATTCTGCTTAGTATTTTTAAAAAATTTGAATAAAAAGTTAAATAACGTGAGTTCGATATAAATTATCTTCACAGAAGCCTTATAAATAGTGAGATTTGGATTAAAAAGGCGCAGGTTCAACCACAACACCATTTTTAGCTCAAAATTACCCCAATAAATAGCCCTTCAAAGCTACGCCTAGCCTAAGAAAATCAAAATAAACTGTGTGAGTAGGTTATATCGAACTCACGTTAAATATATTAATTCTACTGCAAAATGAACTAGAATTGTTTATAAAAAGCCAAAGAAGACAATAAGTCTTTTTGGAATATTACTTAAATTGAGCCCCTAATAAAGGATGGAAAAATAGCGTAAAGAATTTGGTAAGTTACCTTCTAAAAAGAAAACAGAGTCTTTGATGATTTTTTGTAGCAGGAGTTGGAAAACATCACGAAGTTTTTTTAAAATAGACGTTATTTGTTTTAGAGAAAAAGTATGGAGCAGTATATAGCAGAATTAAATGAGGCACAAAAAGCCCCGGTATTGCACAAAGAAGGTGCTTTAATGGTTATTGCTGGAGCAGGATCGGGCAAAACAAGGGTACTTACCTATCGCATCGCCTATTTGATGCATCTGGGGGTGGATGCCTTTAATATATTGGCGCTCACCTTTACCAATAAAGCGGCAAGAGAGATGAAAAACCGTATTGCTGATATTGTGGGAGTTAGCGAGGCAAAGAACTTATGGATGGGTACCTTTCATTCTATATTTGCTAAAATTTTGCGTATCGAATCCGATAAACTCGGCTTTCCAAGTAATTTTACTATTTATGACACCCAAGATTCCCAACGATTGATATCTAGTATCATTAAAGAAATGGCTCTAGACAAGGATATTTACAAATACAAACAAGTACAAAATAGAATTTCCTCATACAAAAACAGCCTAATCACCGTACGTGCTTATTTCAACAATCCCGAATTGGTAGAAGCCGATGCCATGGCCAAGCGTCCACGGATGGGAGATATTTACAAAGAATATGTAGAACGTTGCTTTAAGGCTGGGGCCATGGATTTTGACGATTTGCTTCTAAAAACCAACGAGTTACTTGTTCGTTTCCCCGAAGTATTGATGAAATACCAAGAACGATTTCGATATATATTGGTGGATGAGTACCAAGATACCAACCATTCACAATACCTTATTGTGAAAGCCTTATCGGATAGATTTCAAAATATTTGTGTGGTAGGAGATGATGCACAAAGTATCTATGCCTTTAGGGGAGCCAATATCAATAATATTTTGAATTTTCAGAAAGACTATGACAATGTTGCCATGTACCGATTGGAACAAAACTATCGTTCTACAGGAAATATCGTAAAAGCAGCAAATTCGATCATCGAAAAAAATAAAAACCGACTTGATAAAGTGGTATGGACTGCCAATGATGATGGTAATAAGATTATGGTACATCGTAGTATAACC
>JAOXRU010000102.1 GCA_025800395.1 Flavobacteriaceae bacterium | reverse complement strand
TGTGATTACAAAATAGCAGCCAAGGCTATTGCTAATAGACTGAAAAATGTTCTACCCACTCTTATCAATCATGACCAGACAGGTTTTTTGAAAGGCAGATTTATAGGGGAAAACATTCGACTTATAGATAGTATCATTTGCCATGCAAGAGAGAACAACATACCTGGCTTAATTCTGTTCCTGGATTTCGAAAAAGCCTTTGACACAATAGAATGGTCTTTCATACGAGACACACTTAAGTATTTCGGTTTTGGCATCGGAATCATAAAATGGATGAATCTGTTTTACGGCCGCCCGGAAAGCTATATTTTGAACAATGGATGGGCTAGCGATTTCTTTGGAATCCGAAGAGGTGTTAGACAGGGCTGCCCTCTCTCGCCTTATCTCTTCGTTTTAGCAGCGGAAGTACTGGCTAAGCCTTGCGGAAAAACAAAGATAGAGGTATCCACGTCAACGAAAAAGAAATTAAGCTCAGTCAATATGCAGACGATACAACCCTTATACTAGATGGATCAAAGAAATCTGTGCTATCCTCCCTGAGATTATTAGATGACTTCCATAAAGCGTCTGGCCTCAAACTAAATGACAAAAAGACAGAAGCATTCTGGATTGGGAC
>JAOXRU010000156.1 GCA_025800395.1 Flavobacteriaceae bacterium | reverse complement strand
ACATAATGATACCTGTTTTAAAAATGAAAAAAATTATATATGTGGCAGTAGCTACACTGTTGTTAAATGGTGTTGGTGTTTATGCGCAGAAAAAGAAAAAAAGAAAAAATGAAAAGAATGTTAATCTAAGCGAACAATTATATACACAACCAAAGTTGGTGGTTGGTATTATTGTGGATCAGATGCGTTACGATTATTTAACAAGGTTTTGGAACGATTATGGTCAGGGAGGATTTAAACGTTTGGTAACAGAGGGCTTTAATTTTAAAAACGCACATTTTAATTATAAACCAACCTATACTGGTCCAGGGCATGCCTCAGTATATACAGGAACAACACCATCGGATCATGGAATTATAGCAAACAATTGGTTTGATAAAGACTTGGGAGAATCTGTGTATTGCGCACAGGATAATACAAGGGAGTCTGTTGGAACATCTGCCAATGCGGGAAAAATGTCGCCACATCGAATGAAGACAACTGCTATAACCGATCAGTTGCGTATCGCTACCCAGTTTCGCGGAAAAACCATAGGAATTTCTATGAAAGATAGGGGGAGTATTTTGCCAGCTGGGCATACTGGAACAGCCTATTGGTTTCATGGAAAAGACGAAGGAAAATTTATTAGCAGTTCCTATTATATGCAATCGTTGCCAAAATGGGTAACCGATTTTAATAGTTCTGGTATTGCCACTAGTTATAAAAGAACATGGGATTTGCTAACGGATGCCAATAATTACTCCGAAAGCGGCACAGACAAAAATAATTATGAAGGAAAGTTCAAAGGAGAAGAAGCTGCGGTGTTCCCACATAAATTAGCCGAATTGTGGGCAGACAATAAGCAGTTCGATATAATAAAAGCAACGCCATTTGGAAATAGTCTAACTACCGATTTTGCCCTTGCGGCAATAGATGGTGCCCAGTTAGGGGAAGATGAATATCCAGATTTTTTGGCTATTAGTTATTCTAGTACCGATTATGTAGGGCATATGTTTGGGGTAAATTCGGTAGAAGTACAAGACACCTATTTGCGCTTAGATAAAGATTTAGAACGATTGCTTATGGCGTTAGACACCAAGGTTGGTAAAGGAAACTATAGTTTGTTTCTAACGGCAGATCATGCTGCCGTGCATGTGCCACAGTTTTTGGCAGATCATCACATACCGGCGGGTTATTTAAATGTTTCCGATATGAAAAACCGCCTAATGGTATTCCAAAAAGAAACTTTTGGTTCGGATGAACTAGTGCGTAATGTCTCTAATGCACAGGTTTTTTTAAACCATCGGATAATTAAAAATTTAGATTTAAATTTAAAACAGGTGCAAGAG
>JAOXRU010000140.1 GCA_025800395.1 Flavobacteriaceae bacterium | reverse complement strand
TGTAGCTGCCTTTTTCTAGCTTAAGGTGTTCGGCTACTAAGCGGGTGGTTTCTAAACATTGGTGTCTGTAGCAGTATTTGTGTGCTGGAGAACTGGTTACACAACATTGGCCATCTATTTTGCAATGACTTTTGGTTACATCGGATTTGCGAATATGACGCTCTGGTACGCCGTGGTAAGAAAATAAGAGGTGTTCTGGTTTTACCTGATCTAGACTTTCTTTTATAGAGCTTGCCAAGGCTTCTACATACTCTTTTTTGTTGTAAAAAGAAGGTAGGTTGGTGAGCTGCATTTGCGGAAAATACTTGGTTTGTAGTTCTGCTGCAAGCACTTCTATGGTTTCGGTGGTTGCCATGGCAAACTGCGGATATAACGGTATAAGTAAGGTTTCGGTAACCCCTTGTTTGGATAGTTCTTCTATGCCTGTTTTTAACGATGGCTTGCCGTAGCGCATGGCTAGTGCTACAGGAATTTCTAGCTGTTCTTGTACTTTTTGTTGCAAACGTTGGCTTAGCACAATAAGTGGCGAGCCTTCTTCCCACCAGATTTTTTTGTAGGCGGCTGCCGACTTTTTGGGTCTGGTGTTTAGAATAATGCCTTTAACTAAAAATGCGCGAATGAGGTACGGAATATCTATTACTCTTTTATCCATAAGGAACTCATCTAGATATCGTTTTACATCCTTAGGGTCTGTAGAATCTGGAGATCCTAAATTTACCAATAATACTCCTTTCATATTGCTTGCTCTTTCTGGGC
>JAOXRU010000112.1 GCA_025800395.1 Flavobacteriaceae bacterium | reverse complement strand
AACTATGCGCCTAAGGATCCAGATAAGCTGCAGTACATTTCGTCTTTTGCTGGGTACTTTCCAGCAGATAATCCAAAATATTCGTGTATCGTTGTTATACATGAGCCCGACAAAAATGAAGGTTATTATGGGGCGGATGTTTCAGGGCCAGTTTTTAAAACAATTGCGCAGAAAATATATGCCAATTCACCTCAGGTGCATGAGATTAATAACATTCAGCCAGAATTGGCAGAAATTCATGCCGCCTATGACCAATATATGAACTATATGTCTAAAAATTATAAATCCTTGCCAAAAGTAAAAGGTATGTCTGGAATGGATGCTATTGCTCTTTTGGAAAATCATGGATACAAAGTCCAGGTGAAAGGAATGGGGAAGGTGGTTAAAGTTTTACAAAAAGGAAACAAAAACATTGTGTTGCAATTATCGTGAAGGTATTAAAAGACATATTGTACGGGGTTGGTATAGAACAGGTTGTTGGAGACACCTCGGTTCGAGTAAAATCTTTGGTGTTCGATTCGAGAAAGGTAAAGAAAGGGGTGGCTTTTGTTGCAATTAAAGGTACTGTTGTAGATGGTCATCAATACATAAAGAAGGCTATAGCTGCTGGTGCTATTGTAATTGTTCATAAAGATCCTATAGAAGATTACCAGTTAGGAATTACTTATGTGCGCGTAGATATACCAAAGCATGCATTGGCGGTAATGGCGGCGAATTATTTTAACCATCCTTCTAGAGATTTAAAACTTATAGGCATTACAGGTACCAATGGAAAAACTACCATAGCCACACTACTGTATCAGATGTTACACGAAAATGGTGTAAGTGTGGGGTTGTTGTCTACTGTTAAAATAATGATAGAAAACCAACAGTTTCCTGCAACGCATACTACTCCAGATCCGATTACAATAAATGGGTATTTGCGCAAGATGGTAGATGCTGGTTTGGAGTTCTGTTTTATGGAGGTGAGTTCTCATGGGATCGATCAGTGTAGAACTGCTGCTTTGTATTTTGAAGCGGGAATATTCACCAATTTGTCACACGATCATTTAGATTATCACCAAGATTTCGCAACCTATAGAAATGTAAAAAAACGTTTTTTCGACGAATTACCACAAACTTCTATAGCTATAACTAATGCCGATGACAAAAATGGCATGTTTATGTTGCAAAATACCAAAGCAAAGAAAAACACATACGCCCTTAAGTCTATAGCCGATT
>JAOXRU010000086.1 GCA_025800395.1 Flavobacteriaceae bacterium | reverse complement strand
TTTTACAAGAGCTATATTTGTTTTGTTTGGTATTTCTGCATTGAAACTGATTATCCAAGTAGGAATTGTTATTACATTAGAGGGAATCTGGAAAATATACACCAAAGCAGGGCAAAAAGGATGGCAAGCTTTGATACCTATATATAGATTTCTTGTTTGGTTGAAAATCATTAAAAAACCAGAATATTGGATTTTATTATTGTTTCTTCCTATAGTCTCTATTGTATATAGCATATGGATGGTTAATTTGTTGGCCAAACGCTTTGGAAAAAATGAATCTTATACCTTAGGTTTGCTTTTTTTGCCTTTTATTTTTTATCCCCGATTGGGATTTGGTCCCGAAGAATACATAGAAGACACTAAAGAAGCTTATGGTGTAGCATGAAAGACGATACTTATCGAGGATTGAATAATAGTTCCTTGGTAGGGGCGTATTGCATACGCCCGAATGATTTGATGGCATGTTCACGCTGACCCATAACAGCCCCCACACCAACTCACACCTGCTTCACCGTTATAATATTCACTGGACAGGCCTTGGCGGCATTGTCGTTGGCCTCAAAAATGTTTTCGTCTGGCGATTTTAGGGTGTGAAAGCCTTTTTTGTCGGTGCTGTGCAGCAGTACAGATTTGCCATCTTTTTTAGACATTTGAAATTGTGCCGGAGCCATTTCTACGCAGTAGTTACAGCCGATACACTTGGCGCGTTGCAGGG
>JAOXRU010000085.1 GCA_025800395.1 Flavobacteriaceae bacterium | reverse complement strand
CGCTTGGAGCAAAGGTATTGCCTTATGCAGTAAAAGGATTTTCAAAAGCTGTTCCAGCATTGCCAACTGGTGCTGTTTCTGCACTTGGAAGCTTGGGAATTGATAAGATTTTTGGAAAAGGAATTAATATTCCCAAAAAATACTTTCCAATGTTACCAAGTACTGTGAATGAATTAACAAAGAGTCAAATAGACCAAATCAACCGAGTTTCACAAACTGGAGGAAGACTTGTATTGAAACCAACAAGAAAACAAATCGAAGGAGGATTTTTGGGAATACTTGCTTCAATTGGAATACCTATAGCAATTGAACTTGTATCAAAAATGTTTGGTAGAGGTCTTCAAGTTGATAAAACACCACCCCCTCCACCACCACCATCACCAAGCAATGTTTATCTTCCTCAAGCAGGAGGACAATTTCCGATGTATCCACCACCGTTTTATGGTAACTGGGGTGAAACTATTGGCATGGGAAAGAAAACAGGCAAAGGTAAAAAGACTGGAAAGGGTAAAAAAAAAGGATAGGGATTGTTGCTGGGAAAAAAACAGTCCATTCAACAGCATCCCAATAATTGGAAGCATTTTGTAGATAAACCACTTTCTAATTTTGATGTCGAAAAATGGATTGATGATTTGGGGATTACGTATTTCAGAAGTATTTACTCAAGAGACCGACTTCCTTATCAAATAAAAAAGAAAGAATGTGGTATAATTAATTTGGATTCAATAGAAGGTGAAGGAACGCATTGGGTATGTTACAGAAACATTGATAAACAGATGGTAGAATACTTTGATCCGTTTGGTTTGATTATGCCGCATGAAATTCACCACTATCTTGCAAAATCTAGAAAAAAGGTATTTTATTCACAAGAGGAAATACAAAATCGAGATACTGTTCTTTGTGGTTATTGGTGTTTATACTATTTGATTGAAAGACAAAAAGGAAAGAGTATTTTAGATGTTATTCATCATGAAGACTTTGATCATGACAATACTGATTTCATTAAAGACTATTTCATTAATCACAAGTTTTTGGATTAAATTTATAATAAATTGATATTACATAATTTTAAAATTATGTAATCCTTATATAAAATGAATGAATCCTATTGCATCAAAGATAAAAGAGTTACGCCTTGTGCAGAACCAAGTGGATATCAAACAGATAAAAATGGTAGAAGACAATTTTATTGTCATTGTCCTGTTTGTGGAATAAAGAAAGTGCGGTATGCTAAAAGTAGTTCATCAGGGGAAAAAAAACCTAAAAGGTGATGGAATAATGACAGATGTTGGTAGAATAACA
>JAOXRU010000084.1 GCA_025800395.1 Flavobacteriaceae bacterium | reverse complement strand
GCTATCTGAAAATGGATGTATCCAATCTATATTATGGGTCTCTTTATGTATGGCTATCAAACAGTCCAAACGACAGTCTACATCTGCTATATCGTTCGTTTCTGCGGTAATGATATAATGGCTAGATGTAAGCACAAAGCCAGAAGTTCTTTTTATGGTAAGTATATTTTCTTTTTCAAATGCTTTTGCCAGATTTACTGTTCCTAGTTGTCCTGTTGACAAATCGATGTGCCACATGGTAAATCTAGAAAAGCCAACTAAGGTATTGTTAGCTGCATCCAACTCACAACAAAAAGAAGGATTTATATGAGATTCGGAATAGGCACCCATCACACTAGGTGCATCATAGGCAGACCACTGGTGTAGGAGTTGGCCTGTGGCTATATCCAATGCAATGATAAGACCAGAAAAGCAGGAAACCAACAGTTGGTTTTCCCATACCCCTATAAACTTGTCTATTTCATAAGGCCGTTCTTCTTTTTTGTCGTACAACCAAGTACCCAATCCCGCCAAATCAAACTGCCATTTGGGTGTGGCTTTCGGGAGGGAGAAGGCTTGGAGGTGGGTTTCACAATTAAAGATTACATTGTTTTCTTTAGTTATATACGATTTGTATTTAAATATTTCATCAAACTTCATGATGATATTGTGCTCCGTTACAGAATAACA
>JAOXRU010000071.1 GCA_025800395.1 Flavobacteriaceae bacterium | reverse complement strand
GTATGCTGTTTTGAAACGTTTTCTACCGCAAAATGATGAATTGTTTTAGGGAGGACACCTGCTTCGAAAAAATAGTCTGCGCACGCAAGACTAGTGCCAGTCCCAAAACTGCACGTCAGATTTTAGAATCCCTAAAACTCTGAGGAAAGGAGGTATGCTTCCGATTTTTTAAATGAATCAGAGATAACATAGCCTTCTTGATAATCTCAAGTATGCAATTACTATTTACACAAAAAATATAAACACTAATGAAGAAAGTCTGTAAATATGGGTGTTTGTGACACCATAACTTTAACAATAATGCGAATTTCAAAAAAGCGATACGTCACATTATGCATATGGTTGTTCTATCACTGTTGATACTTATTTTATTATCCAAAACTATGTGCCGTTTGAGTTTTAGGGTTTTTTCTGTTGTGATCACGTGGCTGGCCAAATATGGCCATGATTCCAAAATATGGAAGAACTCTTCAGTAGAACAAATATCTGCAAACTGCTTTGCTGTGGGAGATTTGGCTTCCAAAATATAATGATTAGAAACCTTCCTTAACAACAATTTGGTGGTTAAGATTGTCCCCCCTTAAACAGGAAGTTCCGCTATAAAAGGGATA
>JAOXRU010000068.1 GCA_025800395.1 Flavobacteriaceae bacterium | reverse complement strand
CTATGCTTGATTTTTCTTCTTTATATAAAGAAAAAAATCATCTATTTCTTTTAAGGGCATTTCAAACTAGAAATGGTATAACTATAGATTGTTTGTACTTACTGCCAAAGTCTATAGATACCCCCTCGGTGGCTTCTCCTGCTTTTTCTATGCGTCGGGGGTCTTCCCCAAAGCTCTCCAAATCCCCGAGTTTGCTCACTACGCGCTGGCTGCCTATGTAGATATGTTTGGTATAGGCACCGCCATTTTGAATCACCATATAGGGATTGATATAGGCGGTATAGGTATTGGTTTGGGTTCGTGCCCCGCTAAAGGCCGAATTGACATATACTCCTTCTCCTGCACCACTGCCTTTTACCACCCGTTCGCCCCCAGCATCGTAGGTGTAGAGGCTTACGTAGCTAAAAAATACTCCTATCTAAAACAGGTTTGTACACCGACTGGTTGGTTTATCTTCCAACCAACTACACACACATTGATGAAAGGTCTTGGATGGCTTTTTTATAGTGTGTCCTTTAAGAGGAATTTTAGATTAATAAAAGATTCCTTTATAATATGAGGTTTTTGTATTTTTCATCTTGCCCTTCAAAACACATTCCGTCAGATTTCCTATCAGCAATATTAAAAAATTGAATAGCTTTTTCATATTCTTCGGCTTCATAATAGACTTGCCCAATTAGAAATTCCTTTTCTCCTATTTCTCCCCTTTCTGGATCACATTTAGATGTTTGTTGAGCCCACGCTTTTGCTTCTTCATAATCTTTTAAATACATATAAGTTATAGTTATAAATTTTGCAATATGAAAACTCTCATCAAAATCTTCTTTAGGCAATGGAAGTTCTGACCATGCCTGCTTCAACAAATTAAGAGATTTAGTCCAATTCCCTCTCCCATGTAATTCACTGCCTTTCAATATGATTTCATCTATAATTTGCTGTTTGTTTTTTTCTAGTTTTGCCATATTACTTATATTTATATCTACCGTACAGGTGGTAAATACTTTTGTCCAATTCTAGCTCCTTGAGACCGATTAATTGAAAATAGTTCTAGATAATAATTATCTGAATTTAGCATAAATTGTCTTACTTCAGCAGATTTAGCTCCAAAATATCTGCCTTTTGCATTCCACCATAATATAGCGTCTACTTTATGTGCCATATCTGCTTGATCTATTGCATACCATTTTCCGTTCGATGCTAAGAATTGTTGTTCTCCATAAAGATATCTAATTTTTCCTTCACTTTTCATTCTTTCAATTACCTCCCTTCCTGTCCTTGAATCTTTACCTGGATTTCTTCCCATATATTCTAGCCGTTTAGAAGCTCTATTTACGCTCTGAATAGTAGAACTTGTAGCTACTGTCTTGGCAATTTGAGCATTTAATAAATTTGATGTTCCAGCTGTTATAGTTGTGCTAACAATAGCATCTGCAATATCTGCTTGATCTTGACTTAAACCAGCTTTTTGAAGTCCTTGACTTGTTAATGAACTTTCTCTTTTACCTGAAATCATTTGTTTCAGACCTGCTGATGCGACATCTGCTCCATGAACTACTGCAACTACACCTGCAACGGTAGTGATAGGTTCTGGAGTAACTATTCCTACTGCCCCAATCATAGCTTCTCCTATTCCTGCTGAAAATTGCATGAAGCCAAAGAATCGTGTTGTACCGTTTTTTTGTTCCCACCATTCACCAATTGCTTTAAATTGATTGCCATCGGGATCATAGTAAATCACAGGGTTATGTCGACAATAGATATAACTTCCTAAGTTAAATGTATTTAATACACCACCGTCATGATTAAAATTTAGATAATGTCCATTAATCAAAGGCGGATCCACACTCAACCACAAGCTCACCTTAGGATTATAATACCTCGCCCCATAGTAGTACAGCCCAGTCTCCTCATCCAATTCCTTGGCGTTGAATTTATAGGGGGTGTTCCATCTGGCATTTTTGGATTCTATGAACACCTCTCCGAAAGGAACGTATTCCAGATGTTGTACGACTTCGCCTTCTAAATTAGTGATAAATGA
>JAOXRU010000055.1 GCA_025800395.1 Flavobacteriaceae bacterium | reverse complement strand
CATCGGTAGATTTGTAAATTCCTCTATCGGAAGTAGGTTTGTACAAATTCCCCATCACCGCAGCATATACGATATTTGGATTAGTCGGATGAATGGCAATGCGACTAATATGTCTTGAGGTTTTGAGACCTGATGCTTTCCATGTCTTGCCAGCATCCTCACTTTTCCATACGCCATATCCAGAAGAAACATTTCCTCTTACAGTTTTTTCTCCACCACCAACATAAATAACATTCTCATCGGACTTGGCAACTGCTATGGCACCAATACTACCACCAAAGTAGCCATCGGAAATATTTTCCCAATTCCTTCCGCCGTCTAGGGTTTTCCATACACCACCACCAGTAGCACCAAAATAAAACAAATTTGGTTTCCCCAAAACTCCAGTTACTGCCGCGGAACGTCCACCCCGAAAGGGGCCTACCAAACGGTACTCTAATCCTTTGTATAATTTTTCTGCAAAGGCAGGTGCCTGTTGCTTACTTTTTTTTCTTTGTGCAATGCTAAATTTTGGTGCCAAGATAAGAATAGCCAAAACCCAGCAGAGCAAATTCATTTTCTGTCTCATTTGTTAGTTAGTTTATTTGAATTAGCGATGCTTAAATGTACGTAATTTATTAGCCTTGTACTGTATATTAAGATTTTTTTAAGAGTGCTAAAGAAACTATAGGCGCAATTGTGATATACTTCTTACTTTTGCGCTATGATAGCAGACAAAAACAATTCGAAAACACAAATAGAACAACTAGGAGAG
>JAOXRU010000053.1 GCA_025800395.1 Flavobacteriaceae bacterium | reverse complement strand
GATTTGAGCTGATTTACCAATCGATTCACCAAATTGAACCCCATAGAAGACTTAGAACGCTCTTCCATATCCGAAGGCAGACCAATACCGTTATCGGTATACTCGAAGAAGCCTTTCTTTTCATCTACTTGAAGTTTAATTTTAATGGTACCGTCTGTACTGTTTGGAAATGCATACTTAAACGAATTGGACACTAGTTCGTTTAAAATAAGTCCGAAAGGAATTGCCCTATCGATATCTAATTCGGTGTCTGCTGCTTCTATTTGAATATCGATATTGCTAGAATTGCGTTTGTACAATGCTTTTATACTGTTCACCAAGGTTTCGATATAGCCCTGCATTTCTATTACAGAAAGGTCGTCGTTTTGATAGAGCTTTTGGTGAATAAGTGCCATAGCTTTTACGCGGCTTTTCCCTTCTTCTAGCGCCTCTATTGCAGCCTTACTTTTGGTGTTTTTTGCCTGTATAGAAAGTAAACTGGAAACCATCTGCAAGTTGTTCTTAACCCTATGATGAATTTCTTTAAGCAAAGAGTCTTTCTCGACTAGTGAAGATTCTATAATTTTCTTTTGCTCGTTTATTACCCTTCTACTGCGTACTGTTTTACGGTAGGCTAAGAATAATCCACTTATTGCAAGCAATGTAAGCCCCAATGCAATGTAAGTATTAGTTAGGGTTTGGTCTTTTTGCTCTATTCTTCCCTTGCTTTCTTCTATATCTTTTTGTTGCTGCTTAATTTTATTCTCTTGTTTTTCTACATCCATATTTACAAGTAAACCAAGGGCTTGTAGCTTTACAGCTCTATTGTC
>JAOXRU010000052.1 GCA_025800395.1 Flavobacteriaceae bacterium | reverse complement strand
CCAAAACCCCAAAACCCCATAACATTATTAATTATTATTTTTTAGATAATAAATACAAAAACAATCATGGGTAAGTTCTACAGCTACTTCCATCCTTCTTCGCCAACCCTCACAGTGGACTGCTGAGGATCAACAAGAATCAAAAGGAATTTTGATGATAAAGACTCATTCTTGCACTATAGGTAAAGTACATGGATCCCTCACCAGAGCCGGAAAAGTAAGAAACCAGACTCCTAAAGCCGAGAAGCAAGAGAGAAGAAGAAAACAAATCACTGGAAGAGCTAAGAAGAGACAGCAGTACAACAAGAGATTCCTCTCCGAGGAAGCTCAGAACCCAAGAAGAAAGGGACCAAACGCCGGATCTGGAAGAAAATAATTTATCTCCTTAAAGTTCTTGCATAATGCTTTTACTAAATTTCTAGAATTTTGTGTGAGTAATTCAGGACCTACTCATACTTTGCCTCCAAGCGGAGGCAAAGTGGAAGTAAGCGGAATTATAAATATTACAAAATTTTGTAAATGAGAAAACTAGCCATTCAAAAGAGTGTTTTAGAAATTATATCAAATCCAATTCGCGATTGGAATTAAGGGGTTTTGGGGTTTTGGTCAAAGGGGAGAAGCGTGAAGTGAACGGTTGGCTTTGAAAAATCACCTCTAAGGAACAAGTAATATGAGTAAATCTATTGTT
>JAOXRU010000040.1 GCA_025800395.1 Flavobacteriaceae bacterium | reverse complement strand
TTTGTCTAAATGTGTTTTGGTATGTGCCGCAGATAGTTGTACGCGAATTCTTGCTTTATCTTTAGGAACCACAGGAAAGAAGAACCCTATAACGTAAATTCCTTTCTCTAAGAGCTTGTCTGCCATAATTTGAGATAGTTTTGCGTTGTAGAGCATTACTGGGACTATAGCCGAATCGCCATCTATAATATCTAATCCTGCTGCTTTTAAGCCGGCTTTAAAATAATTGGTGTTTTCTTCTAGCTTATCTCTAAGGCTAGTATCGTGTTCTAGCATATCGAAAACCTTTATAGAAGCGCCTACTATAGCTGGAGCAAGAGAATTCGAAAATAAATATGGTCTAGATCGTTGGCGTAAGATATCTATAATTTCTTTTTTACCTGTTGTGTAGCCCCCCATTGCACCTCCTAATGCTTTACCAAGAGTGCCAGTAATAATGTCTATACGGCCCATTACTTTTTTGTATTCTAGTGTACCTTTACCTGTGGCACCAATAAACCCTGCCGCATGGCATTCGTCTACCATAACCAGAGCGTCGTAAGTATCGGCCAAATCGCAAATTTGGTCCAATGGTGCAACTAGACCATCCATAGAAAAGACCCCATCGGTAACAATAATTTTAAATCGTGCCCCGTCGGCATTGGCTTGCTTTAGTTGGGTTTCTAAATCTGCCATATTGTTGTTGGCGTAGCGATAGCGCTTTGCTTTGCACAAGCGAACACCATCTATAATAGAAGCATGGTTTAACGAATCCGATATTATGGCGTCTTCTGCGGTTAACAATGGTTCGAAAACCCCACCATTAGCGTCGAAGGCAGCAGCATATAAAATAGTGTCTTCTGTCTGATAAAATTGGGCTATTTTTTGCTCTAAAGTTTTGTGTATGTCTTGTGTGCCGCATATAAAACGAACCGAGGACATTCCAAAGCCGTGGGTGTCCATAGTGTCTTTGGCTGCACGAATTACTTCTGGATGCGATGAGAGGCCTAAATAGTTATTTGCGCAAAAATTTATTACTTCTTCGCCACTATCAAGTGTAATTACAGCGTCTTGGGCGGAAGTAATAATACGCTCTTTTTTATACAAACCTTCATCCTTTATAGTCTGTATTGTTTGGTTGAGGTGGGTTTTTATGTTTCCGTACATAGTTGTTGTTTTGCTGCAAAATTAGACAAATTTTACTTCCAATTCTTCGTTACTATAAACCAATATTTTTTTATGTATAGTGTATCCCATTTCGGATATGGCTTGTGCGTATTGTTCCAATTGTAAATGATGTTTTTTATGGGGTATACCAGTCTTATAATCCAATACTGAAGCTTGGTTATTATGTATTACAAATTTGTCTGGGCGAATAATTTCTCCTGTATTTAAAACAATATCTTTTTCGTTCCATGCAATAGCATTTTTAACAAAGAAGAGTTGTAAAGCGGGATGTTGTACTATAGCCAATATTTGTTTTTCTAGTAGATCTAATTCTTCTGTGGATAGCCATCCCATATCTAAGGCACGACTTAAGGCAGGAGCTATATCCTCTTCTTTGTAAATATGGGCCATAACCTGATGTAATAGGTTGCCACTTTGAATAGCTTCTTCTTGTTTGCTAGTCCATAATTGTCCGCCTTTGGTTATAAATTTTTGCTTATTATAAAGAATCGGGTTTGCTAGAAAAGGTATTTTTTGCTGGCTTGATAATTCTTTTTGCTTGCCCACAGTTTTT
>JAOXRU010000037.1 GCA_025800395.1 Flavobacteriaceae bacterium | reverse complement strand
TGGCTATTTATATTTATGCGCCATCATAGATTTGTATAGCCGATATGTGGTTGGTTGGTCTCTATCTAATAGTATGACAAGCCAGTGGTGTAGGCAAACCCTGGAGGCTGCTATAGAACAACATGGCAAACCAGAAATTCTCAATACCGACCAAGGCAGTCAGTTTACTGCTTATGAGTTTTGTGATTGGGTTACACATAGCAATCAAGGAATAAAATTGAGCATGGACGGCAAAGGCAGGGCTATAGACAATATCTTTATAGAGCGCTTATGGAGAAGCGTAAAATATGAGCATGTGTATTTGTTTCCAGCCGATGATGGCATAGCCTGTTATAAAGGCTTAAAGGACTATTTTGGGTATTACAATGAAGAGAGGCGTCACCAAAGTCCCCAGAACCAACAACCTTGGCAATTATATTATCAGTCAAAAATCAAAATAGCATGAGCACGAGTTTACCACAATTCAACATGATAAGGAAAAAGTTTTTAGATACTTTTTCCTATATTGAAATATGGAAAACTCTAGGCGATTGCTTTACTAAAAAAAGAGTTTTATTGTCCTAACAATGGGGGGAATTATAGAAAGTGTTTCCTCATGATAATGCAGCTCTTAAATCTATTTATTTGGCTGCACAAAGCATACTAAAAAATGGCAGAAATCCCGATCTAATTGGGGGCAAATCTACAATCAATTGTATATTTGTTTTCCAGACAGATTATAACAACCAAAAATTATAATCTGTGAATTTCGAAATTAGTTTTCTAAAAACACTAAACTCTGGATAGACTCTGGAATTTAATAATAGTAATCATTTAGAGACATCATGATAGTACGTGTACTTATATTTCTTTTTATCCATTTCGCTGCCTTGGCAGTGGGTAGTTTTTTTACCTCTGTGGGTGTTCCTTCCGATTGGTATATAGTTCTAAATAAGGCACCTTGGACACCGCCTGGTTGGGTTTTTGGTGCAGCATGGAGTACCATCATGGTATGTTTCTCCTTATATATGGCATTGTTGTGGCCTTTGGCCAAAAGCAAATCGGCATTGCTAGGGCTATATGTGCCGCAATTGGTGCTAAATATGGGGTGGAATCCAAGCTTCTTTTATTACCATCAGGTCGTATTGGGATTGGTCATTATTGTGGCCTTGGCTCTGTTAATGACGTTCTTTTTACTCCGCTATTGGTCGCAATTGCAATACAAATCGCTCTTGATGTTGCCTTATGTGCTGTGGTTGTTTGTTGCTAGTTCGCTAAATGCTTATATAGTTTGGTATAACTAACGCTTATGATATATGGCCTATACCAATAGTTGTTTCCAATGGTATCTAAATGAGATCAAATAAAATTGCTGTCTATTTCCCGATACAGAAATTAGAAAAGATATTTCCCAAAATATCTTGGTCTACATCAAATTCTCCTGTGATCACACCAAGCTGGCGCAAGCATTCGTGTAGGTCTATAGCGAGCAAATCTGTACTAAGTTCTTCATCGATACCTTCTTTTACAGCCAAGATGCTTTTGTGTGCAAGTTTTAGGGCTTCAAAATGACGGGAATTACTCACTATGGTCTCATTATTGCTTAGTTGCCCTGTAGAAACCAAAGATAGTAGGGTGGTTTCTAATTGGGCGATGCCTGTTTGTGTTTTTGCAGCTATGGCCAATGCTTTGGGATAGGCTGTTTGTAGGCTTTTTAAATCTTCCTGGGAAATTTTGTCGGTTTTGTTGAGCAACATTAGTACTTGTTGGCTTTCAAACCTGTTTTGTATCTCAAGCCATTGGGTTTCTATGTCTTTTGTAGCTTTCACGGCTTCTTCTGCATCTACCAAATATAAGATGAGTTGCGCAGCTGTAGCTTTCTCATAGGCTTTTTGTATGCCGATATGTTCTATACTGTCTATCGTCTCTCGCAGTCCTGCGGTATCTATAAAGCGAAAAGCAATACCTTTTAAAATAACTTCGTCTTCTATGGCATCTCTAGTGGTACCAGCTATATCCGATACGATGGCACGTTCTTCTTGCAACAGCGCATTTAATAGGGTAGATTTTCCTGCATTGGGCTTGCCCAGGATGGCAACTGGTATCCCATTTTTTAGGGCATTACCCAAGGCAAAAGAGTCCATGAGTTTTTGAATCACCGTTTGAATCTCCGTTACCAATTCTCGGAATTTGCTTCTATCGGCAAAGGCTACGTCTTCTTCTGCAAAATCTAATTCTAATTCCAAAAGGGATACATAATCTAATAATTGTTGTCTGAGATCTTGTAGTTGGTTGCTATATCCGCCGCGCATTTGCTGCATGGCTACTTTGTGGGATGCCTCGCTATTGGATGCAATCAGGTCTGCTACTGCTTCGGCCTGACTCAAATCCATCTTTCCATTTAAGAAAGCACGTAAGGTAAATTCTCCAGCTTCTGCCAAACGCGCACCTTTTGAGATCAGCAATTGAATGATTTCTTGCTGAATAAAGTTAGATCCATGACAGCTAAACTCTACTACATCCTCGCCCGTATAACTATGCGGATTCTTAAAAATAGAAAGTAATACCTCGTCTAAAGTGTTGTTTTCTTTTACAATATGCCCCAATAAAATAGTGTGGGTGCTTTGTTTTGTTAGATCTTTTCCATGTATAGACAGAAACACTTGAGAGGCCAATGAAATAGCAGCGTTCCCACTTAGTCGAATTACCGCTATTGCACCTACTCCGGCTGGGGTCGCTAAGGCAACTATAGTATCGTTTGGTATCATATTGAAGTGAGTTTTTGGCAAAAATAGTTGTTTATTGCGCAATAACAAATAGAGGATAGCGCTAAGGCAACAATTCTCATGGATGAAAATGAAACACCTGATAGGGGGTGATTGTAAGCTACAAATGGTATAAGAAGTGCCTAGAGTTGAAAGTGACTAAATTTGACTTATGCAGCACGTGCTAGATGCGCCCGTCTCTCTTAATTTTTGTGTCTTTATGAGACAAACTTTATACTTTAGACACGTTATTTATAACTTACAATTGTAACATTTTTATTGTTTTTGCGTCCTATAAGTGACATCAATCATAAAACAATAGAAACTATGCAAAAAGAAAATAACGGCATATTAGTTGCCACGCATTTGAGTCAGTTGCTCGACTTTGTTACTGGCTTTGGAGGGTTTATCGTGCCCTTGGTAATTTGGTTAACCCAAAAAGATGAGATTCATAAAATGGACGAACATGGTAAGTCTGTTATTAATTTTCAATTGAGCATGTTGGTATACTGTATCTTATGTATTCCTTTGATTTTATTTTTTGGTTTAGGCTTGCTAGGATTCTTAGTTATTGCTATTTTTGCAGCCGTTTTCCCAGTATACAATGCGATTAAGGCGAGTAATGGGGGACAACCATATTACCCAATGAGTATATCATTTATTAAATAGTATATCATTTTTTTAAATATTTAGATAGTTAGTTTGAAAATCCCGCTAAAGTGCCAACCTAGCGGGATTTTCTTTTGCTGTAAATTAAGGGAAAAAAGGGCTATTTATTGGGGTGGTTTTAAATTAGAAATGGTATAATATAGCAACCAAAGCCCGCGTGAAGGATGGAGGCATTTGTTGAAGCTCCTTTGCCGAGTGGGCGAGGGAAAGAGCGACTGCCGAGAGCCTGACCCCACCTTGGTTGGACCATAGTAGTGCGTGTTTTGAAGGGGAGAAGCTGGTAGATACACGAAAATACAACTAACATATAAAGGTGGGGGCACGCCCCAATAATAGGAAATAGGAGGATGTTTGCTTTCAAATCAGACAAACTGCAAACTAGGGTCCCTAAACCGCAAATCCTCCTATTGTTATTTAACCTCTAACTAATATATCGTGCGCTTTAATAGCACATGATGTAAGTGATGCAAAACGCAGCTAGGACTAAAAAATATAGTATGCTTTTTTTCATAAACACTTGGTTTCTAATTCCTAAATACTGTTGTAAATATAATGGAGGCGCTAAGGGAAAACTATAACAAATGTTCCAACTACGTGTACAAATGTTGGATGGTTGGGGGTTTAATAATATATTAGTTTCTGGGTAATAAAAAAGAGGTCTTTACAACAAAGACCTCTTTTGGGTACAAAACAAGTTAACATATATTTTCTTATCGGTAAACTAGCGATATGCCGAAAGAAAATGTTTATGATCCTTTTAAATAACAGGTTTAAGATATGGGTATACCCTAAGCCGTATATTATTTGTGGATGCCGCAAATGTAGAGGCTGCGGAGAAAAGGGTTTGGTACATATGTTTCAATTGGTTGTTCATATGTTGAGACGAACAGCCGTTCGTCTCTACGGTAGATTTATCCTTGCTCTATACTCTTTGGGGCTACAGCCAAAGACTACTTTAAATTGCTTGGAGAAATAAGAGGTGTTTTCAAAGCCTGAGGTGTAGCAGATTTCCGAGATACTGAGCTGCTGGTTTTTTAATAATTCTGAGGCAATTTTTATACGATGAACCCGAATAAATTCAGTGGTAGACATGCCAGTGGTAGCTTTTAATTTACGGTGTAGTTGGGTGCGACTCATACTGGCAAGCTCGCAAAACTTTTCGATGTTGAAACTAGAATCGCTGATGTGGTTTTCTAGGATGTTTTTTAGGGTATCGGTAAAACTGTTGGGCTGCCAACGTAGCATTTCGTTAGCGGGTTTCCATACGATTTCTTCTCGGTATTTATTGGCCAAGGTGGTACGAATATGTATGAGGTTGCGCACCTTGGAGTATAGCACATTCCTCTGAAAGGGTTTGGTGATATAATCATCTGCATGTTCTTCTAAGGCCTTTAGCATGGTTTTTTCCTCGCTTATAGCGGTGAGTAATACTATAGGAATATGTGCTGTATTGGGATTGTTCTTTATGGTTTTGCACAAAACAATACCGTCTTTCTTGGGCATGTTTAAATCCGATAGTATTAAATCGGGTAGTTGTTCTATTGCCAAGGCTATACCTTCTTCCCCATTGGTAGCGGTGAGAATGTCATAGTCTTCTTCAAATAGACTACAGATGTACGACAGCATATCCTTGTGGTCTTCTACCAAAAGGAGCAATGGTTTCTTTTGGCCCACAAGTATAGGATGGAGGCTTGGGGTAGGGGTTTGCTGATGCTCCACTTCTATGTTTTTTGTTACAGCTGTATGGGTACTTAATTCTAATGCTGTAAAATGTTCTTGTTGGGTGGGTAATTCTATGGTGAACACTATTTTATCGGCTTCTTTGCCTATTGTAAAAATGGCTCGGTAGAGTTGTATTAATTCCTTTACCAAAGACAAGCCAATACCCGTGCCTTCTTTATAGTTGTGCGACTTGGTATAAAACCGCTTAAAAAACTTCTCCATATCGCGCGCTTCTATCTCTGGGGCAGTATTTGCAATTTTTATATGGTACCGGTTGGTGTGTGCGCGTCCTTGTATACAAACCACTCCGGTTTCTCGGGTAAACTTAAAGGCGTTGGACAAGAGGTTGCTTACCAATATTTCTAATATCTCTGCATCAAAATACCGCAGACCACTATGGTCTATATCTATTTTGTAGGTGAGCTTGTGCGATATGGCGATATGGTCAAACCCCTGGGCAATACCGTTTAAAGCTTCGCTTAAATCTGCTTGTTGTGCTGCTATCTCAAAACTGCCAGTATCTAACTTGCTGAGACTGAGGATCTGATTTACCAAATGAATCAATCGGTTGGTGTTGCGTTGTATGCGTTCTAGGCGCTGCTTTTTCTGATTATTCTTCTCCGTAGCAAGTAGTTGGTCTACTGGCCCCTGTATGAGGGTAAGCGGGGTACGAAACTCATGCGATACATTGCCAAAGAAACGAGATTTCATTTGGTTAATTTTTCTAAGTTCCGCATTGCGCTGCTTCCGCACTCGGAACATAATAAACAAAAACAAAGCTACCAAGCTTAGCAAGAGCGTAGCCAAAATAAATACGTATTGCTGCTGGCTGTTGGCGCGCTCTAACAGCAGCTTTTCCTTTTGCAAAAACCGCAATTGTTGCTCAACATCTTTATTTTTATACTTGTTTCTAACCTCTAGTACCTTTACTGCATTGTTTACCGCAGCAGCACTATCGGTATAGGCCTGCGTATATTCTTCCGCCATTAGTGCCTCTTTATAGTTGCCGCGCTTTTTATGTAAGGTGGTTTTTAACTGAAACGCCCTTCTACTGGTACTGTAGTTATTGGTGTTTTTTAAAGTAACAAACAAAGCATGCATAAAGGTTTGTGCAGCATCTAACCGGTTTAATTGCAGCAAAGCATCACAAAGGCTAGCCTGCATTTCAAACAAATGAAAGGCATCTTTGGTATCGGCCATTAAGGCCACTGCTTCTTGCATAAGGGCCAAACCAGTATCTATCTTTCCCAAATCTATGTATAGCCTTCCAATGGCCTTTTTGCAAAGTGCAATGCCAATATCACTTTTAATGATTTGGTTTTGCTGTAAAGAGCGCTCAAAATAATCTAAGGCCTTGTGTAAAGAATCTTGTGCCTGGTATGCTGCGCCCAAATTGGCGTAGTTAATGGCCTGCCCCAAATGGCTTTCTAGCTGCTTCTCTATAGCCAGCGCTGCCTTCAAATGCTGTTTGGCATCTTCCATACGGTGGAGCTCTAAGTAAATGTTTCCCAAACCGTTATTGGCAATGGCTTTCGATTTTAAGTGGACCGCATCTTCTTTGGCCAAATACAAAGCCTTACTGTGGTATTCGGCCGCTTCTATGGTAGACGAAGACCGTCGCAATGCGGTACCTATATTATTTAATGTGTATATTATATGCCCGGTGTCTTTTATCTGCTCCGAAAGCTCTAAAGCCTTAAAGTGCATATTAACGGCCTCTTGCTGTTGGGAAGTATTGCGCGCCTGTGCGCCTTTTTTGTTGTAGTTGTATATCTGACGGATAATATGATCTCTTGCCGCCAATGGGGTATCCATAGTGGAGTTGGCTTCCTGTTTAGAAGTACAAGCCCATGTAAGTATACCAAAAAGAAGCGCTATACATTTCTGCCAATTACGCATTGCGGGTGGGGGTAAAGGTTTGCGCTAAAAATACAATTTTAAATTTTAAGTTAGGGTTAAGGATGGTTTTGGGACTTGGGTAGCTGTTAGGTAGATCGTAGAGACGAACAGCCTGTAAAGCCCTAGCATGAGCTGTTGGTATTTACCGTTATGAGTTATTCGGAAAACCGTAGAGACCAACGGCCGTTCGTCTTTATGAGTTATAAGCCGTAGCGAATAGATAGATAAACAGTCACGTCTTTCCACCCCAGAAAGAAAGGCATGCCTTTCGGAATATTTTTAAAAATAAATAAAACCATTTTTTACAGGGAAAAGGCATGCCTTTTTCATTGAAAAGAAAGGCGTCATGTGAATCAAAAAACCATCGTTTGCCCATTTTCCGTCACGCACTTTTTGAATAAACCGTGGAATACCTTCGTTGTGTGTGCTTATTGGTTATCAGGAAAAAAAAGTCATTTAAAATTTTAAATGATACGTTATTAGGAATTCCCCCCAATAACAAACCATAAGAAAATTACAAAAACCACGGGAACAGACTTAGCTGGCAAGATAGGAGAAAATAGAATGGTAGGGGCGTATAGCAATACACCCTTGCTGTTTGGTGTTTTCCATTTGATTTTAATGAATTACATCTAAAGAGCATAGGTATATTTATATTGGGTTGTGGACTATGGTATGGGCAGTGGGCGTATTGCTATACGCCCCTACGGATGTTTGGAGTTCCGTCTTTGCTGTTTGGTGTTTTCCATTTGATTTTAATGAATTACATCTAAAGAGCATAGGTATATTTATATTGGGT
>JAOXRU010000022.1 GCA_025800395.1 Flavobacteriaceae bacterium | reverse complement strand
TTCAAAAAACACCAACAATCATTTCTATACAGTACAGAAAAATAACACCCCAATGTAGGGGCGTATAGCAATACGCCCTCAGCCCCAACCATAGCTGTACATCCCAATATGGATAAGCCTATGTTCTTTGGGTGCTGTTCTGGTTATACGATATTTAAAAAAAGTTCAAATGTAGGGGCGTATAGCAATACGTCCTCAGCCCCAACCATAGCTTCCAGTAGGCGCCATAATCACCATTACCACTTCCAAAAAAAAAACCAAGACCAAGATGAAAGAAGAGGAACGGGATGAGAGGAAGCCCAAGGCATCGATCCACTAAAGTGGCTATCCCAAACCTTAGTACAAATCCCCAATCATAAAGCTAACCGCCTAGAAGAACTCCTACTGGATACTCCCGAAAAAAATAGAGTGTAGTTCGTCGGATGGATACAACCTAACGAAGGTTATGCTTCAAATTTTTGTCTCGAACTTTGTCTTTTTACTTTTAAAATCTACTAAGGTTCCCGCACGAATTCTTTCGTGTGGTGGCATTTTATATTCATTTAGCTATAAAGAAAAATAGCATCTATTTCTTTTAAGGGCATTTTAAAATAGAAATGGTATAAATGAAGAATGCTTTGTGATGTAGTGTATTTTCTATATGTAGGAAATCATATCCATTGGGGGCCAAAGTAGCCTTCGTAAGGGGGAGAAGAGATGTTTATAAGGGACAAAATCCTAGTCTGATACTGGGGAAATAGGTGTATGACAAAAAAAATTCCCGCCTGCTAGCGGGAATTTTTGATGGTAGAGATCTTATTTCTTTTTGGTCTTGGTGGGCTTTGGCAAAGGAAAAGACTTGTCTCTTACAAATTTGGTTTGCTTTAGCCGTTCCCGTATGTTGGGTTTGGGACGAAAACTTGGTCGGTGTGCATAAAACTTACTTGGGTTTACCTCCTCTGGGGTGTCCGAACCATGCGAACGAAAAGTAAGGGAAAATATACCCAATCGTTCAAAATCGATACTCAATCCCTGCTGCAGATACTCCGCCAAGGCATCGTTAAATGCAGAAAGAACAGCGATAATATCGTGCCTGCTCAGGGTGGATTCTTTGGAGATACGCGCTGCGATCTCTTCAATTTGTACTTTACCAGAACTAACTGGACTTCCATAATATCGCACAGGAGCTGTCTTGTCCTGTGGATTGTCTTTAGCAATGACTTTATACTTATGCATAACAAAACTATTTAAAAATTAATATACAATAAAAGTAAGAAGAATACTACGCTTAAAATATAAAATGTTGTATATCCACTCGATTTTGTAGGGAACAATGGATTTGTAGTGGGGAATGTAGATATTGGAGTTAGTGGTATATCTGATTTTGCGACTTATCTTTGTAAAAAACAAACATATGCAAGAGCACAAAGGATTGGTTTTGTTTTCTCACGGACGAGAAGGCAAGCCCAACGGTACCAAAATACAAGTCCTTAGCAAAGTAGCC
Organism: Flavobacteriaceae bacterium; assembly: GCA_025800395.1. Lineage (GTDB taxonomy): Bacteria > Bacteroidota > Bacteroidia > Flavobacteriales > Flavobacteriaceae > JAOXRU01. Next base: position 13,667 of record JAOXRU010000022.1, on the reverse strand, counting down.
CAAAGCCATGGCTATGCTACCCTAGCCATAGACTACACCCAATGCGCAGATGCCGTAGTGCGCTTGCAGCTCTTGCGCCAGCATTTGGTAGACAAAGACCCCAAGGAGGTGGTACTAGTAGGTAGTTCTATGGGTGGCTATCTGTCGGTGGCCTTGGCCAACGAATATGCTTTTAAGGGCTTATTTCTTTTATGTCCCGCCTTGTATATGCCCAAGGCAGAATACCAGGTGCAGGCCTACCTCCCCAAGGCGCAACCCATAGCCATAGTGCACGGTTGGGAAGATACCACCGTGCCAGTAGCCCATTCCATAAGCTTTGCACAAGCCCACCTAGCCCAGCTACATCTGGTAAAGGACGGCCACCGATTGGCGGATTCTCAGGATTTTTTGGTGCATAATTTTAATGGGTTTTTGAGGGAGTTGGATAACAATGTAGCAATGTAACCATTTGAAGATTTGAAAATGATAGCGCTTTAGAAGCCGCTGATCCATTAAAATCTATGAGGGTAATAGATAAAGTACTTAGAATGTAATGTTTTCATTGGCGCTTATAATCATTTCAATTTATCAAAGTTCCTATCATTTTTAAAATCTATGAGATGGAATGATCCAGAAGATGTTCAGCTTATAGCGAAGCAAGAAAATGATTTCCAATTTAGAATGATGCATATTTTTAAGGAAGATGATAGCTCCCTTATCTGATAATAAAATAGTGAATTTTAAACAACAATCCACAGCGAAAGTTGTGGTTTTTTTGGAGGTAATAATGGGGTTTTGGGACCTACAGACCAGCTATCAATACCTTTTTGATGTTTGTAGGCTTTATAAAAAGCAACTCGCTATTTAAAGCTTGAGCGATCTAGTTTACTGATTATTTGAGAAAATAAAATTATATTTACCATATGTGGCAACACAAAGGCAACTTTTGAGTAGAGAATTTCCCTCCTCTTTTTTAAAACGTTTAGGAGGCTATTGTTTTTTTTACAATTTTATTAGTTTAACGATTTAATAGCGCCTTCTCCAACTTTTTAAGCAATTTTATAGCTCCCGCCTATTCCAGAAAAAAGAAGGTGTAGTTCGTCGGATGGATACCAAGAAACCAAATGTTGAATTCATATAATAGTGGAAAGAAAGAAAACCAATTGCCAACAATACCCAGAAAGAATGAAAAAGAACTTAAAAAAATGGACATATTTATTAATCGGACTGCTTATTTTTGGATTTGCAGGACTTTGGATATTTAAGAATTTCAACTTTAATCCCGATTTTGAAGTAGGACAAGAAATTGACGAATTGAATGGAGTTTATGTTTACTTCAATGGTGGCGTTGAAAATGTAACTGAGAGAAACACAACAACCGACGGCTACAACTTAGGACTAAAATATCAGTGTGTAGAATTTGTAAAAAGGTACTACTATGAATACTTAAATCATAAAATGCCCAATAGTTATGGCCACGCAAAAGACTTCTTCGACAAATCCCTAAAAGACGGACAGAAAAACGAGCAAAGAAATCTAAAGCAATTCAAAAATTGCAGCCAAACAAAACCAAAGCTTAACGACTTATTGATTTTCAAAGGCACCATCTTTAATAAATATGGACACGTTGCAATCCTTTCAAAAGTGACTGATGACAAAGTGGAAATAATCCAACAAAATCCGGGTCCTTTTGGACATTCGAGGGAAACCTATAACTTGGCATATGAAAATGACAAATGGACAATAGACAATGATCGAATCTTAGGATGGTTAAGAAAAGAAAAATAAAGCCGACCACAACAACGACCCACAACTCCCCAAGCCTTTATCATCCTAGAAAATCAGCTTTTTGCAAAAATAGTTTGGAATCCCGTCCTGTAAATGGATAGCAACGATTCCCAATGATATTTCACAAAACCGCAACCGTCTGTAATCAAATCTTATATATAAAAAATGGAATGCTGTAGGGGCGTATAGCAATACGCCCCCACTCTGCCACATTGAACGATTTTCCATAAACACCGCAGTACAACCGTTATCGTTTTATATTAATGAAAAAGGACGCAGGTGTACAAAAATTACCGTAGGGGCGTATTGCAATACGCCCCATAGCCCAAACCTTAGTCCCGCAGCCCATCATTGCCCAACGAACATGCTGTTGATATTTCACAAAACCGCAACAGTCTGTAATCAAATCTTATATAAAAAAAATGGAATGCTGTAGGGGCGTATTGCAATACGCCCCCACTCTGCCACATTGAACGATTTTCCATAAATACCAAAGTGCAACCACCGTTATCGTTTTATATTAATGAAAAAGGACGCAGGTATACAGAAATTACCGTAGGGGCGTATAGCAATACGCCCCCACATGGATTAGGGCATTTTCCATTCATTTTGCTTAATTCCGCTTCACCAAAGACAACATCAAGCCACTGATGATCAACAACACCCCCACTATTTTGTTCTGAAGATGCAGCTTCGCCCTATCCTCCAAATGCCGTTTCAAGCCATCCGCAAAAAGGGTATAAGTGAGTAAAGACAAACCATCCACCACCACATAGGTAGCAGCTAGAATGAGTATTTGCGGCAACAAGGCTGCCGTCTGATCCAAAAACAAAGGAAACAAAGCCGCAAAAAACACGATGGCCTTAGGATTGGCAGCAGACATCAAAAAGCCTTCCAGATAGCGTTTTTTTAATGTGCCTCTATCCTGCCCGTTTTCTTCAAGAAACACCTCCTTTTTGGAAAGTATTTTGCGCAATCCCATATAAATCAGATACAACACCCCTGCCCATTTAATGATCCCAAACAAATAACCCGACTGCACCACTATAGTAGCCAAACCTGCCGAGGCCAATGCCATTTGTATCAGATTGGCCGACAAATCCCCAGCTATGGTTCCCAGGGTTTTTGTTTTTCCATACTTCATGCTATTGGCAGCAGCCAACAACATACTTGGTCCAGGGGTGATAATCAATAAAAAAATAGTTGCCACATAAGACAACCAAACACTTAATTCCATCCAAATTCTATTTATATAGTTAGTTAGCGCGTGTGTCCCCACGCGTGCTCGAATTACCTTTACTCCTCGTTAGCGCGCGTGTCCCCACCCGTGCTCGCGCCTGCTTACATCTCCATCAATCAAATGCTACCAAACAATCTCTTCCAAAGTATTTGCAGCTTCAATATGTTTTTTCCAAAACAAAAAACTTTCTCTTTTTCCATAACGCTTCGAAGCTTTTATTCGATTCAATAAGCTAGATTTAATCTCTTCAAAGGGCATGCTCCTATGCGTTTTTTTCAAAACCAATTCCATATTGCAATAGTTTGGCAACCAGCTTCGCCAGCTTTTAGGCTTCTTTTTCCAGCCGACAACCGTGTAAATCATTCCTTGTCCGTCTACAAAATCTTTTCCGAAAAAGTGTTTTGTGACTACCAATTCATTGTATGATTTCTGTTCCAAATCAAACAATATATACCAATCCAAATCCTCTTCCCAATTGGTATCAGAAATATTAATCATAGGAAATTTCATTGCTTTTCCCTTTTAAACAAATTCAGTTAGCGTTAGCGCGCGTGTCCCCACGCGTGCTCCAGCTCCAAACAGTCTTGCCAATTTACGAGTAATTGGGAAATTGATATTTTATAGCTGTGCCGCTACAAACAATTACTGTTTTATTGAATTCGTGTGCTGTTTTTTTCAATTCGTGCGCTCGTTTTTTCAATTCGTCAACTGTTTATTTAGAATAATATTTTAGTTTTACAACAGTCTATAAAACAGTTACCTAAAAAAACAACTTGTTATAACATTTGTAAGTTTTATCATGATTTATGCGTTAATTTGGCTCTATCTTTATGGCCTAAACATCAACCTAATTATATGGTAATCAAGAAATTTATTCTTCTTCTTTCAAATAAACAAACTTAGACACACTTTTATCTTTTAATGCAAACCGAGAGAAAAACAAGATATACCCATAACAACAAGCCACAAAAATTAAAGAAATATGAAATCCGTATCTATCGGTAAACCATCCAAACACTGGCGGGATAATAGCCCCACCTACTATGGCGGTACATAGCAGACCAGACGCTTTTGGCTTCAAATCGCCTATGCCTTCTATAGATAAAGTAAAAATGGTTGGGAACATAATGGAGTTAAACAAGCCTACGGCCAATATACTCCACATGGCTAAGAAACCACCACTAGATGCAGAGACCAATACCAGAGCTATGGCGCCACTTACAAACAATGCCAAAACCTTTGCTGGTCGTATATACTTGGTAAGCGCAGCGCCTACAAATCGGCCTATCATCGCACCCGACCAATAGAAGGTAACAAACACCCCTACTATAGCTTTGTTATCATTATCGGTTATACCCGTATTGAGTATGGTTTCTACGATGGTGGTCATAAACGAATGGTTCTTAATGGCTTCTACCATATTCATTTCCAAGAAGTAATTCACCAAATAACTCCCTATGGCCACTTCTGCTCCTACATAAAAAAAGATCCCCAGCACCCCCATAGACAAGCGTTTGTGCTTTAGGGCTTGTAAGTAGGTACCCGTATTTTTTTCTTCCATCAGCTTTGGCAAACGCACAAAGGCAAAAAACACGGCTATAAGCACTATAAACATGGCTATTCCCAAAAAGGGTTTTTGCACAGCCGCGGCTTCCGCATTCAAATACAAGGTTTTGGCCTCTGCGGTTAATGCAGCAATTTGCTCTTGGGTTTTGATATGATCTCTAAGTATAAACCAAGCGCCAGCTATGGGCGCAATTGCTGTTCCTAGAGAATTAAATGCCTGCGACAAATTGAGCCGGCTAGAAGCCTCCGATTCTGATCCTAGTACTGCTACATAGGGGTTGGCGGCCACTTGCAGTATCGTTATTCCCGCTGCTAGGGTAAAATAAGCCAACAAAAATATAGGAAACAATCGCATAGAAGCTGCTGGATAAAACAAAATACAGCCTAGTCCCATAGTGAGCAATCCTAGTATAATTCCTTTCTTATAGCCTATCTTACTCAACAAATAGCCAGCAGGGATAGAAAGCACAAAATAAGCGCCGAAAAAAGCAAATTGTACAAGGCCTGCTTCAAAATAACTCAAGGTGAAAAGCTCTCGCAATCGGGGTATTAAGGAATCTACAAGTACGGTAATGAAACCCCATAGAAAAAACAATAGGGTAACAAGCACAAAAGAGGAGAGATACGATTTTTTGGTGTTCATAGTAGTAAACGTATATGGTTTTAGTCAATTATAATTTCGTCTGCAAAGATCCAAGCTACCCCATCTGGGCCGTAACCCAAATGCCATTTTGGTAAGGCCCCAAGTGGTTCTGCATACATGCGCACAGCTTTTACATCCGATCGGTTTACATCAAAAGTAAGCTGTTTCATCCCAATCTCGGAGGATGCCTCCGCTGCTTCTATTTGCTTGCTTGCTATTTTTTCAAAATGCTTTCCATCGGTAGACACATAACAATGGACTAGCTTTGGATAAAAAATCCAAGATTTCTGGTCTTGCAAAAACTGCATTTGTATCCGCTTTACGGTTTTAGTTTCTTTCAATGTGACCTTGGCATCTATGGGTACATCATAATACCCCTGCCAGGTTCCTGTTTTAAAGTTTGGCGCACCCAATACCCCATCGATAAGTGCTTCCTCCCCTCCAGCATTGTACTGATTGGCATAAGAAGTGGCTAAAGATATACTTAGATTCTCATCCATTTTTCTAAATAAGGTTTTCTGCTTCGAACTCTGCTTCCCATCCTTAGTGGCATATACTTCCAAGCTACTATCGTCTTGGATGCGTATTGGGCTTGTATACAAACGAAAATCTTCGCCATTCAAAGCAAAATATATCTTGGCTTCTGCATCGGCATTGCCCAAATGTACTTCCGTTTCTCCCCGAAATGCCAAATCGCCTTGGGATATATAGGGCGCTGGAACGATAAGATGCTCATCGATAACAGACTGTGGCAAATGCATATCGGCTGCCGCCCAATCCGAAGGACTGTCTTGCATTTCAAATATCAATTCTCCTCCAGACATAATGGTCTGATGAGAAATATAGCCATAAGGATAGCTCTTGCCATTGAGTATGGCCTTGGCGATGTATTTATTGGTTTTGCTTACCCCTTTGGCCATAACCGTAAATTGCTTGCCATTTTCCAAAAATATGGTCGCTTTTTCTACTATTGGACTTCCTATGATATACTGATTGTTTCCTGGGGTAACCGGATAAAATCCAAGGGATGAAAATACATACCATGCGCTCATTTGTCCACAATCCTCATTTCCAGATATCCCATCGGGAGTATTGCTATATAGGTTCCGCATAATTTCTGTAACACGCTCTTGGGTTTTTTGCGGTTGGTTTACAAAATTGTACAAATATGCCATATGGTGACTAGGTTCGTTCCCATGGGCGTATTGTCCTATGAGTCCGGTGATATCTGCCTGATTTCTACCAGTGGTTTGGTCTTTTGCCCCAAACAAGGCATCCAAACGCTTATCCAATTGCTTTTTCCCTCCAAGAAGCTTTACAAATCCTCCTACATCTTGTGGTACATAAAAACTGTATTGCCAAGAATTGGCCTCCGTAAAGTGGAAGTTCACCTCATACGGATCGAAGGGTGCAAACCAAGTATTCTGAAAACGGCCACGCATAAATTGAGTACTCGGATCGTAACTGTTTTTGTAATACTGTGCACGCTCCATAAAGTATTTATAATCCGCTTTTTTACCCAAGCCTTTTGCCATTTGTGCTATGGCCCAATCGTCATAAGCATATTCCAAAGTCTTAGACACCGATTCGCTCTCCAACTCCGCTGGTATATACCCATATCGCTTATACAAATCCAAGCCCAAATGGTCTTGCATCGCACTGTGTTTTGATGCCTCATAGGCCAAATTCACATCATAAGCCCTAATCCCTTTTTGGTAGGCATCCGAAATAACCGACACCCCATGATACCCGATCATACACCCAGTATAACATGCAGACAAATCCCAAATGGGAAGTATACCACCCTCGTTATATTTGGCCAAAAAAGTGTTTATAAAATCGTTGGTGCGCTTCTGATCAATGATGGTATAAAGCGGGTGTGTAGCCCTATACGTATCCCATAAGCTAAATACGGTATGATAATCATAGCCTTCGGCCTGATGTACTTGTAAATCCATGCCCCTATATTTGCCATCTACATCCATATATAGATTGGGTGCAATCATGCTATGATACAAAGCGGTATAAAAAATGGTTTTTTGATCTTTGTCTTGGCTCTCTATCACGATCTTTTCTAATTCCTTTTCCCAAAGCGCTGTAGACGCTTCTTGTATGTCTTCAAAAGATTTTTCTGCCAACTCGATTTCTCTATTGTTTTTGGCTCCAGCTTCGGAAACAGAACTTATCCCTATTCTCACTTCCAAGCTATTTCCGCTGCTAGCATCAAACTCCAATGCAGCAATCACTTTCTCCCCCGAGGTTTTATCGTCCAAATACTGTATACTTTTGATGGGTTTGGAAAACACCATATTAAAAAACAAACGCTGATCTGTGGCCCAAGCTTCCGAAAAACGATAGCCTTGCAATTCGGTATCCGACATTTTCACCAATTTGGAATCCAACACCTTGTCTCTATGGTGTAAATCCAACATCACTACTTGCTTGCTATCTGCAGCAAAGCTGTAATGATGTATGCCACTTCTAGCAGCAGTGGTAAGTTTTACCTCTATATCGGTATCCTCTAAGCGTACCGCATAATAAGCTGGCTTGGCTTCTTCTTCCGCATGAGAGAAAGCAGACCGATAACCAGGTTTGCCATCGGCGCCATTGTGAAACTGCACCGCATTGGTAGGCATCAGCAATATATCACAATAGTCCCCCACACCTGTGCCACTTAGATGGGTGTGGGAAAAACCATATAGCACACTGTCCGAATAATGATAGCCCGAAACCCCATCCCAGCCTTCTAGTCGCGTATCCGGACTCAGTTGCATCATTCCAAAAGGAACCGTAGCACCAGGAAAGGTGTGTCCGTGTCCGCCGGTTCCTATAAAAGGATTGACAAAGTCCACCAAGGCATTGTCTTTGATAGCCAGATCTATACTGGCTTTATCTTTACAAGCAAATAATAAAGAAAATATAAGGAGAAATAAAAAGATTCTTTGCATGTCAGTTAGTTTATTTAAATTTATGCCAACTAATATACTAAATGAAAACGATCTCCCTTTTTAATCTGGCAATTATTCTATGTTTTTTAGGTTGTACACCAACAATTCCTTCCGCCGAAAAGGTAGCTATTATCCCAGCACCAAACCATCTAAAAATAGAGAGCAAAGAGTTTGTAATCGATGAAAATACCGTTTTTGTAATCCCGCCAAGCTGGCAACAAGTAGGTAACTATTTGCAGCATTTTGTAGAAAAAGGTTTGCAATTGCCTTTGCGACAATTAAAAAACGCCCAAACCAATTTCATCCAATTCCATCTCGATTCGCAAATCAAAAATAAAGAAGCCTACCGCCTATCGATCGCCACCAATAGTATACATATTCATGCCGGATCCGAAGCTGGAGCTTTCTACGCAGTGCAAACCCTAATGCAACTCTTCCCAACGCATTTTGAAAGTCCAGAATTTAATAAAAAACAAATCGCCATACAATGTCTTAGCATAGAAGATGCCCCAGCATATGCCTACCGGGGCATGCATTTGGATGTAGGAAGGCATTTTTATTCGGTAGAATTTATCAAAAAATATATTGATATGCTATCGCGTTTAAAACTAAATCGGTTTCATTGGCATCTCACAGAAGATCAGGGTTGGCGTATCGAAATAAAAAAGTATCCAAAGCTTACCTCCGTAGGGGCGTTTCGAAAAGAAACCCTTATTGGCCATGCTAGAAACAAACCCCACCAATTTGATGGAAAACCCTATGGTGGGTTTTATACCCAAGACCAAATTAAAGAAATAGTGGCCTATGCCAAGCAGCGTTTTGTTACTGTAATACCAGAAATAGAATTGCCTGGTCACAGCAGCGCAGCCATAGCGGCTTACCCAGAACTGGGTTGTGGTATTCGCCCAGTGGAAGTGGCTACCAAATGGGGGATCTTCGATGATATCTACTGCCCAAAAGAAAGTACTTTTGCATTTTTAGAAGATGTATTGGACGAGGTTATGATGCTATTCCCTAGTGAATACATCCATATAGGAGGCGATGAGGCTCCAAAAGCCAATTGGAATGCTTGCTCCAATTGCCAAAAGCGTATTCAACAACTTGGACTAAAAGATAGCCACGAATTACAATCGTATTTCATTAAGCGAATAGAAATGTATTTGAATCGTAAAGGCCGACAAATAATCGGTTGGGACGAAATCCTAGAAGGGGGCTTAGCACCCAATGCTACAGTGATGAGCTGGCGAGGCGTAAAAGGGGCTATTGCTACAGCCCAACAAGGTAATCCGGTAATACTTACCCCAAATTCGCACTGCTATTTTGATTATTATCAAGCAGAAGGAGACCAACCATTGGCCATAGGAGGCTATTTACCTTTGGAAAAGGTATACAGTTTTAATCCACAATTGGAGGCCTTAACTGCCGAAGAAAGAAAACATATCATGGGCATTCAAGGCAATGTATGGACCGAGTATATGCCGACATCCCAACAAGTAGAATATATGGCTTTTCCAAGGATAATGGCGCTAAGTGAACTCGCATGGACTTCCCAAAAAGACCACTATGGTGCTTTTGCCAGCAGGGCCATGCATTATAGCAAAAGATTAAAAACGCTAAACGTAAACGTAGCCCCACATTATTTTAATTTACAACCCAAATATCAAATGAACCATGGCAAATTGCATGTGACATTTGATCCAACAAAATACAACTTGCCCATACACTATCATACTGGCGGGAATGCTTTTTCACTGCAACAAAGCAAAGCGTATACCCAAGCGATCCCCATAGATAAAACTACGAGTCTATTTGCCAGTATCTGTACTACTGATGGGAAACCTATTGGCAAGCCGTTTCAAACAAAGATCTACCCGCATATTGGCATAAGTGGGCCATTAACCATCAATCCTGCTCCTAGCAAAAAATACGATAGCGGTGGCACCATGGCTATACAAAACGGGGTACTGGGCAGCAAACGCTACGGCGACAACGAATGGTTGGGCTTTGCTACCAATGCTAAGGAAACCATTTGGTTGGAATACCAATGGGATCGCAACAAAAGCATAAAAAGCCTACGCACCCGATTTCACAATGCAAAAGCACATTGGATATACGCACCAACCCAAATAAAATTATATACCAATAAGAAAGACAAAGCAATTGCTAGCTATACCATTGCGCCAAATACAGAGCAGATCATAGAGGTACTTTGGTCATTTGAGGAAATACAAACCAAGCATTTGTATATAGAAGTTATTCCTTTTGGAACCATACCGGCTGCAAAACAAGGAGCAGGACACCTTGCTTGGACATTTTTGGATGAAATGATTTTAGAATGAAAAAGACGGTAAACGCTTTATGGATGATCGTGCTAAGTCTAAGCGGTATCCTGGCTTGTACATCTAAGACGGATCTTCCTACCGAGAGAGAACTACGTTTTGTCTTTGTAAATGACCAAGAGCGCTTCCTCTCTCCCATCGGTCAACAAGCTAGTGTCTATCCAATTCTTATGAAATTAGATAGTATCCCCAATCCCCATACACAAACCAACGAAGATAAAGTACAATGGCCTAGCCAACGAAAATGGCTCTATATGACCGATGTGGCAATCGATACTGCAAAGTACCCCAAAGCCTATCACGAACTAGTCTTTGAAGGCATCGACACCTATGCCGACATTTACCTAAACGATAAGCTAGTACTGCAAACCGACAATGCGTTTCGAACCTATCGCATCCCTATAAAAAAGCGTTCCGTGCTCAAAATATGGGTGCATCCAACCGACAGTATAGAAGCAAAAAAAGCGGCAAGCCTTCCCTATACTTTACCTGAAGGACTGCGTATTTTTACCCGAAAACCACAATACCAATACGGCTGGGACTGGGGTCCAAAGCTCAAAAACATGGGACTATGGAAACCGGTAAAATTGATAAGCTATAATACCAACAAAATAAAACAAGTGGGTATCCACAACCAGCTATTGCCCAACAAAGCCCTCTTGCATGTCCAACTAGACTTGCAGCAGCCACCAAGCGAAAACTTACAACTAGAAATTTTTCGCAACAAAAAACTAGTGTTAGACACTTTGGTAAGTAGCGCCAAGAGCAAATACATACTGCCGATAGAAAATCCAAAATTGTGGTGGCCTCATCATATGGGAACCCCCTATTTGTACGATATTGAGGTGATGGTCAAACACCAAAACCGCCTTATCGACAAGCGCCTGATCAAACACGGTATACGAGAAGCCCGCTTGGTACAACAGCCCGATAGTCTGGGAAAAAGTTTTTATTTCGAAATCAATGGAAAAGCAGTATATGCCAAAGGTGCCAATTATATTCCACAGCACAGTTTCCCAGATATGGTAAAAAAACAAGACTACCAGCGTTTGTTGCAACTTGCCAAGGATGCCAATATGAATATGTTGCGGGTATGGGGCGGTGGTATTTATGAAAAAGATATCTTTTATGAACTCTGTGATCAACTGGGGATCATGGTTTGGCAAGATTTTATGTTTGCTTGTGCCATGTATCCTGGAGATCGGGAATTTTTAGAAAATGTAGCTATAGAGGCACAGCAGCAACTAGAACGCTTACAAAACCATGCCAGTATAGTCTTGTGGTGCGGCAATAACGAAAATTCAGAAGGCTGGCATCGTTGGGGATGGCAAGCAGATAAAACCGAAGCGCAAAAAGAAGAAATTTGGGGCAACTATTTAAAGGTATTCGATAGTGTTTTGCCGCAAAAAGTAGCCCAATACAGCCATGGAATTTCCTATCATGAGTCCTCTCCTACTTACGGCAGAGGAGATAAACGCTACATCAGCCAAGGCGATGCGCACGACTGGTGGGTATGGCACGATGGAAAGCCTTTTGAGCATTTCCAAACCGCAGTTCCAAGATTTATGAGCGAATTTGGATTTCAGAGTTATCCCAACAGAGCAAGCCTATTGGCTATAGATAGCTTGGCTTATAGCCGCAAAGACTCCCCCGCCATGGCGCAGCACCAAAAGCACCATAGAGGTTTTGCGCTAATGGATACGTATATGAAAAGAGATTTTCTGGTGCCTAGTGCACCCGATTGGTATTACTATACTACCCAATTGGTGCAAGCCAGAGGAATTGGTATGGGCATGCGCGCACATCGGCTAGCAAAGCCCTATAATATGGGCAGTTTGTATTGGCAGCTCAACGATTGCTGGCCCGCCATTTCTTGGTCGAGTATTGATTTTCATCATACCCCCAAAGCCTTACATTATACTGCAAAAGAAGCTTTTGACAACACCTTGGTACATGCCAAAATAAAAGACCAGGCTCTACAATTTGAGATGGTATTAGATAGTGTACACCCCAAGACCATCGATTTGCAATGGCATATGATAAACCAACAAGGAGACACCCTAAAAAGCTATCCCAAAGAGTCCTATACGCTAGCTACAGACCAAGTAACCAAAAGCAAAAGCTATGCTTTACCCGCTAATTTTAATCCAAAGAAACATTTCCTTCTAAAACAATGGGGCAACAAGCAGCAAGTGCAATATTTTGCCAAACCAAAAGACCTAGAGCTAGCACCCCAAGAGATAGAGATGCAAATTATTTCGAATAGAGATCGCACCCAAGACATCGTATTAGAAGCCCCAAACCTACATTTAAAAGTGTTTGTAGATCTCCCACTTGGCACCCAAATAGAAGATAATTTTATAGAACTACTTCCTGGCATACCCAAAACCCTACGATTAAGCGGTAAGGAATTAGTAAACAGAAATGGCATACGTGTATACAGCTTGAATGGGATACGTGGCGAATAGAATAAAAAAAAACTGTAAACCAATTAATATAATTTTCAATCTAAAAAGAAGGAAAAAGTCTTTATGGCAAAATATTCTATTTTTGTATAAATCGATTCGATTAAATATGCGTTACATTATTTCTTTTTGGCTTTGCTTTTATACCATCAACACCTTCGCACAGTTAGACACGAAGCAATTGAAAACCAACATTGAAAATGAACTTAAAACACAGCCTATAGATAGCGTTGCAAAACTACTTGGTTATAAGGGTGGAGATAAAATCAGAGTATCTACCATGTTCTCGGTTAATGCTAAAGGAGAAATCATCAATATAAGAGCTCGAGCGCCACATTCTATATTTGAAAAAGAAGCCATCCGAATCATTGAACAAGTTGGCGATCTAAAACCTCCAAAGCTTAAAAATAAAGAAGATGTTATTCGGTTTTCTTTACCCATTACTTTTGTTATTGAAACCGATAAGGAACGCAAACGAAGGCTGAAAAAAGAAAAGCGTAAAAAGAAAAAAGCGAAGCAGAATAAAACGTAAATAACGTGAGTTCGATATAACTTACGCACAGTTTATTTTGATTTTCTTAGGCTAGGCGTGGCTTTGAAGGGCTATTTATAGCTCGAAAAGATCACAACGACGCATAAGGAAAGACAAAATGAATCTATAGAAAGCCTTATAAACAGCAATCTTTGTCCCAAAAAGCC
>JAOXRU010000004.1 GCA_025800395.1 Flavobacteriaceae bacterium | reverse complement strand
TTCTGCGGGCTATTATTTTTTTAATCTGCACATGCCCGGAGGGGATACGATAAAAATAAAACGTTTTGGCTCTATGGGTTGGAATATGAAACTATACCAAATTCCACCCCAATATGGTGGTAGAAACGATGTGGTGTTTCTTGTGCAAACCCCAGAGTTAGATCTATTCCCCAATAAAGAATGGGGCGGCATGTATGTGGTAAGACCTCGAGACCCGAAGTAAAGAAGGAAGTGTATAGGATACTCTAAAAAACAAAACCGCAGAAAAGAAAGGATATGAAGAAGAAAAACACCAATAAACAAGCCTTAAAACTAGTAGTGTTACTACTGGTTTTTTGGCAATGTAAAAAGAAAACTATGCAAGAGTATCCAGAGTATATAGAATTACACCAACACCAGGGAAGCGAAAACTATGAGATTGCAACTATAGCTGAACGAGCGCATATAGCAGACTATATAAAAATAGATCGTTTACAAAAACTATTATGTGTTAAATCGTATATTAATAAAAAAGAGACAAAAAACACAGAAGGAAGATCTTATAAAATAGATAGTTTGGGTAGAATTACTTTATGGAATAACAGGTATCATATACTAGATGATGCTACCATGAGAAATAGCAGGGGCTATTATAACTGGGTTATCGATGGCGATAAAAGAATGCATGCGTATAAAGATCCATTAACGATGGAGGAGAAGCGTAATTGGGATAAATATTCTAAAAAATTTAAGCAATTATATAATAATGCTGTTACTGTATATAAACATATAGGAAGGTATTATTTTAATATTAAGGGAGAGTGGTTTCTTGTAAAGGATACTTTGCGATCTGAAGAACGCCCAGATAATTTTAGATCACAGTTTCCCGAAAAATGCGAGTTTCCTCGTATGGTAGCTATAGAAGATGGTACTCCAGATTTATGGCGTGGAGAAGGCAGGCAAAAGAAAGACCTTTTAGAGTTTGTGGCGTATCAGCAGGTAGAAAGCGAAAAGGGTAGTGGTATAAATCCTATAGGCTATTCTGCAGGTTACTATTTTTTTAATCTGCACATGCCCGGAGGGGATACGATAAAAATAAAACGTTTTGGCTCTATGGGTTGGAATATGAAACTATACCAAATTCCACCCCAATATGGTGGTAGAAACGA
>JAOXRU010000652.1 GCA_025800395.1 Flavobacteriaceae bacterium | reverse complement strand
CCTTCCCGTAGGGTGGCTGGTAGATCGGAGCATAATGGGCACAGTTGAAAAATGTACAGTTGCCGTGAAGCAAAGCTTTGAGGGCAACTATAAAATGTTGACAAAAAACTTTTAGCCAAAGGCATTCTCCAATATACCAGCAAGCTGGAAAGGAGTTGATTTATTTTATAACCCTCCAATTACTTTCTACAATGCACTTGATCGCTGGTAAAATGGAAGTTGATTGGTTTAAGTATTTTTTAACACCGTGATTTGATTAAAAAGTTAGACCTGAAAAGTTTGTTTGTTTTTTACTTGTTTATAAAATTGGGCAACGGATATCAAATCAGACAGCGTATATTGTCTGATACCCGTCGTCCAGTTTTGGACCACATGATGCATTTTGTCCAATGAGAGTGCTAAAAAATTAATCAGAGGGTTATAATGTGCAACACTTTGATACCCTGTCACTGGCTCACCTAATAAATTTATTACTCACTTATATGAGGTGCAAAGCCATCTCTGCGAATTGTAGATTGTGAGAGGATCTGGTTTTTGTGGCTCTTGT
>JAOXRU010000639.1 GCA_025800395.1 Flavobacteriaceae bacterium | reverse complement strand
GCGTTGTCGCAGATTTTTAAACGGAGTCCACTGAGGACGATTTCACGGTATAACCGTAAAAGTTTGAGGCAAATATACATTAGAAGCCTGTACATATATATTAATTCCCGAGATGCTTACTGTAGCCTCCGTATTGGAAACGCACGACAACGCACTGACGTCATAATTACCCATCAAACTTTGCAAAAACAAACATGGCAGCGGGCGGGAAATTTAAAAATCTAAAAAAGCAGAATCAAAACGTCTAGTATTCAAACCAGTTACCGAGATTTTAGCTAAACACCCCCACAACAGTTAAAGAACATCCTTAAGTATACTTTGGAGCTGAAATTGTTTTTCAGCCGAGGTTCCCTTTAATGTTCCAAAGTGGTTGGTCAGTTGTTGGATGACAGTATTGGATGCACGGCTAAGCATTCCAACATTTGTTGGCAATCAATAATTGTTGGGGCGTGTGGCTACATGCTATCCAACATCACTCAGAACGATAAATGTCGCATCATTGGGCATACAGCTACACGCTATCCAACACCACCCAAAAGG
>JAOXRU010000631.1 GCA_025800395.1 Flavobacteriaceae bacterium | reverse complement strand
TAGATCGTTATTAGTTAGATCTTTCAAAAAACACCAACAATCATTTCTATACAGTACAGAAAAATAACACCCCAATGTAGGGGCGTATAGCAATACGCCCTCAGCCCCAACCATAGCTGTACATCCCAATATGGATAAGCCTATTTTCTTTGAGGCCTGTTCTTGTTATACGATATTTAAAAAAAAGTTCAAATGTAGGGGCGTATAGCAATACGCCCTCAGCCACAACCATAGCTGTACATACCAATATGGATAAGCCTATGTTCTTTGGGTGCTGTTCTTGTTATACGATATTTAAAAAAAAGTTCAAATGTAGGGGCGTATTGCAATACGCCCTCAGCCCCAACCATAGCTTCCAGTAGGCGCCATAATTACCATTTCCAAAAAAAACAAAGACCAAGATGAAAGAAGAGGAACTTGATGAGAGCAAGCCCAAGGCGCAGATCCGCTAAAGTGGCTAACCCAAACCTTAGAACAAATTTTGAACTTATTTTGATTGTAGTTGCACCCATTTACTCGGCGTAATCCCTTCCATTTTTTTAAAAAAGGCATTAAACACGCTTTTGGAATTGAAGCCGCTATCGTAGGCCAATCCCAATATAGTAATATGTTTAAATTTTGGATTTAAAGCAATGTCTTTAAAATAATCGAGGCGATAGCTATTTATAAAATCGTTAAAATTCTTATTGAAACTAGTATTGAGCAACCAAGATAAATGATTGGGATGCATGCCTATCATAGACGCTAAACTGCGTAAAGACAAGCTAGGATTTAGGAAACAAGCTTCCTCTTTCATTAGCGATAAAATGGCCTTTTTGTACTCCGCTATCTGCTCTGTGGAAAGCAGTTGTTTTTCTACAGTTTCTAAATGGGTTTGGCATTGGTTTGATAAAGAAAAAATGATTTGAAGTTGCGCTTTAAAGCGTTCAAAACGATGTAAAGGTTTCAACAGCGGATCTACTTTTAACAAAGTCATTAAAGGCTCTTTGTTCAAAACCCCCTCCTCTATTAGATCTAAAGCATCGTGGTATTGCTCCAAAACGGTGTATATGTATATCAAGAAAAACCGTACCCTTTGGCGACTAGAAGTTTGCAATAATTTTTTTAACTCTTTTAGATCTTCCTCCATTTTTGGAGCATCTCTCTGGAGGGCATGCGCCAAAGACATCATAAGCAACTGCTCTGTATTGGCGCCTTCTATGTTGGGAATTCCATGAGCGAGCTGTATAATATCTGCTGGTTTATTCTGTAAGGCCAGCGCCAATGCATATATACCATAGCCGACAATAAATTTATCGTTTATTTCGAAGCAGCGTTTAAAATATACCTCTGTAGCGGTATGATCTTTTCTTATGTAGGCGTTATATCCCATAAAATAGTTGCTCAGATCGCTAAGCGGGTCTAAGGCATACGCTTTATTGATGTGCTTATTCGCCCCTTTTAGGTTTCCTTCCAAAATAAGGGTGATGAATAGTTTTTGATGCGCATCGGAATAAGCTGGCTTTAGTTCTGTGGCCTTTTTCAAATGCCAAGCAGCTGCTTTAAAATCCCACTTTTTGTTGAGTGCATCCCAACCCAAAGAATGGTGTATCTCCGGAAGGTCTATACGCAGCTTATGGGCGGTGTTTAAGTAAATTTCGCCAATTTCAAACGCCTCTTTTACAGGCATCAATCCCCCAGAAGCAAGTATATTGTACGCATAGTGAATATATACATGCGCCAAAGCAAAGTTTGGATAATCTTCTATGAGGTTTTTTAATATGGCAATTCCTTTTAAGATATCTTCTTTATTAAAAAGCGATATAAGGCTTTTAGCTTTTAAGTAATCGTTATAGGCTTCGGAAGAAATGCCATGATGGGTCACCAGGGAATCGCTTACATCTAAGTGGCCGAAGTTTTCTCTTATTTTATCGGCTATTAGTAGGCTAATTTCATCCTGAAGGCTAAAGATATCATCGAGTTTGCGATCGAAATTTTTTGACCAATAATGTGTACCATCTTTTGTATCTATCAATTGGGCCGAAATTCGCACACTATTTTTTACTGTGCGTACACTGCCCTCCAAGATGGTAGAAACATTCAATTCTTTTCCAACTTGTCGTACATCTATTGCTTTTCCTTTAAACACAAAAGAGGAAGTACGTGCAATAACTTTTAGGCTCTTTATATTGGACAAGGCATTTATGATTTCTTCGGTAACCCCGTCACAAAAGTATTCATTGTCTTGGTCCTTACTCATATTTACAAATGGAAGAACTGCTATGGACTTTTGATGATTCACGATTTAAAAAAAATTACTAGTACCATACTTGGTTTATATTATACTTGATATTGGATGATATGCTATGGCGTCAAAACCTCCAATCTCTGGTAAATGTAACTAATATTTTCGGTACGGCACTTGCTTTATCCGATTGCAAAGCATCGCCAGCAAGTAGTATATGCTACACGGGGGTTTTGCATTGCTTATTGGATTGTAAGGGCATGGAGTTGGGCAATTGACCCTGGTGGTGTACTGCTGCCACAGTGGGCGTATAGATGTTTTATTCCATTTGCAGTTGCATCTACACCGCATGAGGGATAGTAGTGGTAGCTCGTAGCTGCCGCCAAATTAGAATTGTTTGCAGGCGGAGGCGATAGCCCACGTACTGCTAGCAATTGTTTTGGTGGCGGCTACTACTACAAACGGATAGCCCGACCCCCACCACCTTAGTGGTGGGGGGCATGCCCAAATAAACAATAGCGAAAACGTCCGAAATCATAATCTCGTACGATTGGTTTGGTTTCTTGTTTCAATTTTGCGCTATAAATCATAAACCTTAAAAAAAAACAAAAAGGATGAAAAAAGTAATTTTTATTATGGGATTGGTATTGGCTGTGGCCTGCAGTGGTACCGATGATGGAGAGCAGGTATTGTTGCCCAATGAAATTGGCAGTACGGCCCAACTAAACCAATATATAAGGGAGCTGCTAGAGGGCGAGGAAATACCTGGGCTAACGGTGGGCATTGCCAAGGGAGATGCAATGGTGTATCAGCAAGGTTTTGGCTATGCCAATATGGAAGAAAAGCGCCATTTTGATGCGCAAACCATTGTAAATATTGCATCGGTGAGCAAGACTTTTGTGGGAGTTGCCGCTGCCAAGGCTATAGAGCAGGGTTTGTTTGAGTTGGATACCGAAATAAACAGCATATTGCCAGTAGCTGTAGTGCATCCAAAGCATCCGAAACTCCCTATTAGAGTGCGTCATTTACTTTCCCATACTTCGGGCATAGTAGATAATCCGTCCAGTTATGTGTCCAACAACTATTTTATTGCTCCAGGAGAAAACCTAAATAGTCTAGGGGCGCAATTTTTAACCAACAACTTAGGCGTGGAACAAATGGAACCTATTGAAGATGCTACATATTTGGCGGAGGTATTGCTACCAGATGGCGATTTGTACGATACGAACAACTTCTTGGATGCGGCTCCCGGTAGCAAATGGATGTATTCCAATACTGCCACGGCACTTATGGCATATATTATTGCCCATAATAGTGAGATGTCTTTTGCTGCCTATGTAAAAACGTATATCCTACAACCTTTATCTATGTTGCAGTCTTCTTACAATCGGCAAGAGCTAGCTTTGGCCGAAATTGCCATCCCATATATGGAAAATGCGGTTGCGCTCCCTATCTATGGCAACCACACCTATGCAGAGGGAGGCATGTACACCAGCAATAACGATTTAAGTGCTTATTTGCTAGAAATGATGCACGCTAAACAAGGGTTACCCACCAAGATAATGGATGGTAACCGTTTCGATTTGCTTTTGCAACCACTTATAGACAGCAGTATGGTGCCTTCGGCATTTGCAGACAACCAAATGGGTTATTGGTACGAAAAAGACGGCCATATTATGCATTCGGGCAATAGTTTTGGCGTCTCTAGTCATATACAATTTGCAGCAGATGGCAGTTCTGGTTTCTTTATACTTACCAATATGGATGGCACTACCCATAGTACCAACCCAAAGTGGGAAAAGATAAAAAGTCTATTGTCGCAAGCCATACATAGCTATCTACAAAAACTCTAAACAACCTAGGCAATTGATTCTATACCATGCAAAACCACAAAATACTATTGGCAGGAGCCACAGGCTATTTGGGCAAACACCTATTGGAAGCATTGCTAGCAAACCAAATACCTACTATAGCATTGGCTAGAAACCCAGATGCACTGGAAAGCTATGCCCATGCCTTGCTACAAACCACCAGAGTGGAGCTTACCCAAGCTGGGAGTTTAGAAGGGATTTTGAAGGGGGTGTCTACAGTAATATCTACTGTAGGCATCACCCGACAAAAAGATGGGCTTACCTATATGGATGTAGATTACCAGGCCAACAAAAACCTGCTCGATGCAGCCAAAAAAGCAGGAGTAAAAAAGTTTATATATGTTTCTGCTATAGCTGGTGATGCAAACAGACATCTCAAAATCTTTGAGGCAAAAGAAAAATTTGTTGATTGCCTAAAAGCATCGGGCTTGCAGTATACCGTAGTACGTCCAAACGGTTTTTTCTCGGACATGAAAGACTTTCTAAACATGGCAAAAGGAGGTACCATATATCTTTTTGGAAAAGGCAAACAACAATTGAACCCCATACATGGAGCAGACTTAGCCAATGCCATAGTTGCACAATTGCCCAATGCTATAAACGAATATACTATTGGCGGACCAGATGTTCTTCGTCTTCAGCAAATAGGCAATTTGGCCATGCGTGCCTGGGGCAAACAACCAAAAATCGTGTATCTGCCCGATTGGATAAGAAGGTTTCTTCTAAAAAGTATTCGTATTTTCACCTCGGTGAAAACCTATGGTCCTATAGAATTTTTCTTGACCCTTATGGCCGAAGATCATATCGCACCTAGCTATGGTACACATCACCTAAAAGATTTTTTTCGGCAAGAAGTAAAACAAATACGGCAACACAAACACCAAGGCTCTAGAACCAAATAAAAACACGATTATGCAAATACCCAATCCAAACACCCTATATCCCCTTCCTGACTATGAGAAGCTGTGCTTTTTAAAGAACCAGATAAGCAATCCCAATATTGTAGTGGGCAATTACACCTATTATGACGATTTTGAGGACCCCCAGAATTTCGAGAAAAACGTCAAATACCATTTCGATTTTATAGGGGATAAGCTGGTAATTGGTAAATTTTGTATGATCGCTTCTGGCGTAGAATTTATCATGAATGGCGGCAACCACCTTACGGCAGCCACTACTGCCTATCCGTTTGCCATATTTGGAGGCGCTTGGCAGCAGGCCATGGATGGTAAAAGTTACCCAAGCAAGGGAAATACCGTTATAGGCAACGATGTATGGATAGGTCAAGGGGCTACCATTATGCCCGGCGTAACCATAGGACATGGTGCCATTATAGGCAGCAAATCGGTAGTCACCAAAGATGTAGCACCCTATAGTATTGTTGGTGGAAATCCAGCTAAGGAAATCAAAAAACGCTTTGAGGAGGCCACCATCCAAAAGCTACTACAACTCGCTTGGTGGGATTGGGATATAGAGAAAATCACCCAAAACCTAGATCTCCTCCTATCCGATCCAAAAGCATTGCTCGCACAGCACTCCGCTTCTTTATAGCATTATTTGGGCGTGCCCCGAGTTGGCTAAGATCTCTTTGGGATACCTTTAGACCTTTAACTAAGTTGCGTTCTATTTACTAGGCACTACCCCTAGGAAGCCTTAGCCAACTCGGGTCGGGCGTGTCCGCTTATAGTTGCAGCTATAGCCAATAGCTTACTAGCAGTACGGGGGCTCATTGCCCATCGCCTCCGCCTGCAAGTGTCGCTAGTATGGCTACAGCTACAAGCTACCGCTACCATCCCTCACGCAGTACGATGCCCTACTTTCTCCTGCCTATTATACCATTTCTAGTTTAAAATGCCCTTAAAAGAAATAGAAGATATTTTTCTTTATCGCTAAATGAATATAAAATGCCACCACACCAAAAGGATTCGTGCGAGAAGCATAGTAGATTTTAAAAGTAAAAAGACACCAACTGCAACACTAGCATAAGCTAGATAAAACTACATGGTATATAAAGCGCAAACCATCTGTTTTCCATTTATCAAAAAAGTACGAAATGATAATTCAAGACGATTGACAAACACTATAATCGGTTCTTTGTACCACAAAAAATAATTTTGAAACAGAATCTATTATACCAAATGAAAAAAACAGCTTTTATAGCAATACTTATCATGAGCACTGTCACCTTTGCCCAATCTACTACAGCAAGCGCAGAAAGAAAAGGCTTGTTATTTGAGATCGGACTCGGAGGCGGGCTCATAGCCTTAGAAGACAGCAATGGGGTACAAAGTTTTGATGATCCCAAGGGCGGCTTCAGTTTCCCCGAGCTCAAAGTTGGCTATATGCTACACGATAAACTTGCAATTGCACTTAGTATGCCTGGCATGATTTACGATTACAACAAATATGACAGGCATTTTGGTGGGGCACTTCCTACCATACAATATTGGGTAAAAGACCGTTGGTGGATACAAGCTGGCCTGGGCTTGGCTATAGATGCCCCTGCATTGTACGAAATCAAAACTGGAAACAACGATTGGCACTTTGGATGTGCAGCACTCGCTAGTAGCGGCTATGAAGTATACCAAAAAGACAGCTATGCCGCCAATGTACAAGCTAAAGTATTGCTCGGTCGCACCTTTTTGGAAAACAACATGCATAGAGATGCAGTACTCCTAAGTATTGGATTAGGATTCTCTTGTTTCTAATTACAAAAGATGGGAAAACCAAAGAACATATCCAAAGAAACCGTCATCCATCTGTATTACCAACAGCTAGATGCCTTGCCTTTCTCCTATACGATGCAAACTATAGAAACCAGTTTTGGTGACACCAATATGCTGGTAGCCGGAGAAGCAAAGCATCCGGCTTTGCTCCTATTGCACCACCAATATAGCTGTGCGCCCATAGCCATAAAAGAACACCAGAGCTTGCTTAATTGCTTTAAAATATACGCCATAGACATACCAGGATTTTTAAATTTGAGTTCGCCCACAGCCATACCTACCAACACCAATGCATATGGGCAGTGGTTGTATGAATTGGGTGCGCGTATGCAAATACAACAAGCCACCTTGGTAGGTATCGGATACGGGGCTTATATTGCCTGTAAAGCCATGCTATACCACAACAACCGATTTAAAAGGGGGTATCTCATACACCCAATCGGATTGGTTGGCGGTAATTTTTGGCCATCCTTATTCCAATTGTATCTGCCCCTGTTTTTATTCAAAAGAATGCGGTGTCAATGGGCATTAAACATCTATTTGAAAGCCATAGGGATGCCCATATATTCCAAGTTGGCCACCTATACCCAACAAGCGGTAATACATACCATTAAAAACATGTCGTTGGCAGTAGCAAGCTGTAGCACTTTACAAAAAACGAATAAGCCATTGCACATTCTCTTAGCAGAACAAGATGTATACCTAGGGAAAGACCTTATACAAAAACATCGGTTCTCCAATATGGCAGAAGCAGTTTACCTTAGCAAAGGGAAGCACATTGCAGACCAAAAAGCACTAGCTGCCATAAATGACTATATTATAAAAACCAAAACCTTATAAAATTATGAGAACCATTTTCACCATTAGTATCTTATTTTTAGGAATATACACCAGTATGGCACAACAAGCCACTACAGAAATACGCCAGGTATTCCAACAATACAGCAAGCAATTGGGACTAGACCAAGCAGCAGTCTACCTAGCCACATCGGATGAGACCATATGGCTAGGAGCTAGCAAAGACAGTGTATATACCAAGCAGGCCCCAGAAGCCATCTATCTGGCGAGTATTAGCAAGATGTTTACCGCCACAGCCATAGGCATCTTAAAAGACCAGGGCAAACTAGATTTTTCTGATCCGCTAAGCAAACACTTGCCCCAAGCCATATGGCAAGATTTGTTGGTATATGAAGGAATAGACTATAGCCAAAGCATTACTATAGCCCAATGCTTGCAACACCAAACTGGCTTAGCCGACTATTTCACTGCCACACCCATAGATGGGGCGCCAAATTTGCTACACCAATTGCTGATGAAACCAACCAAGGTTTGGACACCAAAAGAAGTCTTGGCGTATTACAAAAACAACATACGCCCTATAGGCAAGCCAAATGCACAATTTATGTATTCCGATACAGGCTACCTATTACTCGGTTTATTGGTAGAAGCCGTAAGCGGGCAAGCATTAGAAGATTTCTTTGGCACACAGATATTTGCGCCCTTGCAGATGCAACACAGTTATATGTACCAGCGCTCCAAAGCGGCATTGGCAGTAAAGCCTATGCCTATATATGTAGGCGCCATGCCTATAAATGGCATTCCGAGTTTAACAGCCGATTGGGGAGGTGGCGGCATTGTTTCCACCCCTCAGGATTTGGTACGCTTCTTTAGAGCCTATAACCAGCACCACATACTGCAAAAAGAAACCCGCGATCAAATGCAACAATGGACAAAAGAATCTACCCATAGCACTTACGGTTTTGGTATTCGAAAAATGACACTTCAAATAGAAAACCAAAACCTATATATGCTCGGGCATACAGGCACAACTGCCTCCTTTTTGTGGTATGTGCCCCACTTAGACAGTTATATCGCAGGAAGTTTCAACCAGATTGAAGCCAGCAAGCACAGTCGTGCTTTGGTACAAGAAATAGTAGACATCCTACAAAAACACCATCCATAACCCTTTAAAAACACCAACTATGTTAAAAATACTCCTAAAATTCGTCTTAACGGTACTGGCTTGGCTTAGCTATTTCTTAGGCTGGTCCCAACAACAAGCTACCCTAGCTTGGGAAGCAGATTTGCAGTACTACCAAAAGGAAATCACTCAAAAACATATACATATTTTTCATCGCACCAGAAAGGCATGCCTTTCTGCTGTATAAAATGGGATCGGTGACAATTGGCATTTTCCTGTAGGGGCGTATAGCAATACGCCCCCACTCTGTTGATATTTCATGCAACCGCAACAGTCTGTCAAGAAACATCATATATAAAAAATACCATAG
>JAOXRU010000626.1 GCA_025800395.1 Flavobacteriaceae bacterium | reverse complement strand
CTCTTTATTGGCTTTCACCAAAGAATTTCCTAATTCGTATAAAGCATCGTCTCCATACTTAGAATTTGGAAATTTTGTTGCAAATGCTCCTAATGCCGCTATTTTTTTGTTATTTCTGTTTACAAAGCCATAACTCAATGCTTTTTGGTAGTAGGCATAATCTTTGGCGCTGCTATTACTTTCTATAACTTTGTTGTAGGCTTCCATCGCAGGCCAATATTTACTATCTACAAACAAGGCATCTCCCATGCGCAAATAGCTATCTGTTTTTCGTGCCTTATCGGTTTCTAGTTGTTTGGTGTAGAATTCGAAATAGGGTGCAGCTTGCTGGTATTGTTTTTTGCGGAAATATGCATATGCGATACTATAATTTAAGTAAGTGTATTCTTCTGTTTGCTTGGCTATGGCATTATTCATAAATTGTTTGTAATCCAATATAGCTTCATCGAAATTGCTTAGGGCGTATTCGGTTTCTCCTTTCCAATACAAACTTCTTGCGGTATATATCGCATCTTGACTTTCTTTAGCTGCTTTGTAAAAATATTCCTTGGCTTTTTGGTACTTCGATTCGTTGAACAATTCTACGGCCCTGTAAAATGCCACTTTCTGATAGGTGGTCTTACTACTATAACTATTGTTGTTTTCGAGTAGTTCCAATGCAGCTTCGTAATTCTTAGAAGTGAGATAAGAATCGATAAGTAACTCTTGCATTTCCTGTTTGTGTTGGGAAGAAGGGTAG
>JAOXRU010000616.1 GCA_025800395.1 Flavobacteriaceae bacterium | reverse complement strand
GTGGTTTCCTTGCAAAACTCATAGCTCGATTACTACAAACCCAGAAGAGATCCAAGTGGGCACCGGTCTTAATATTTACTAGTATATCCTAGCCTACATTCATACAAAGTTTGGTGCTTTTGTCCACTATGTATAGATCTGAACACTTAGCCACCTGACTAAAGAGAATGGGGAAGAAATCATTCTTCTAACTAACGTTTCCAAAAATCCCATCTGAACGTTATTTAATTTCTAGTAAAACGTCACTTAATTTTCGCGGCAGATAATTTTCTCAACACTTTAATTTCGCGATTTTGAAAAGTTCGCGAAATTCTTGTAATAAGGTAATCGACATTGTTTAAAACAAAGTGTTGTACGCTATTGTTGCCTGGGAAACCATACCCTGGGTACTAGAGGCGATTCTCGCGCGCACGATCGAGTGTCTTACAATCGGCCGGCCTTCGGCCGGCTACCACGAAGTCGCGCAGCGAGAAAACCTCCGGTACCCAGGGTAGGGAAACCATTGCTGCTTGAAAACCAATGAAAAATGAGACTTTGCTCACCTATGATAGAATTTATTCGACTATCGTCTTCTGCATGACATTTTGGTTTGAAAGATGCACTAAAGCCCAAAAAGGTAGAAAAAAAAAATATTCTACAACCTTTGCCTGCAGGAGCCGTGAATTGTAAAATAAATTTAATATTATAGGTAATGTTTCAGTAAAAGTATAGATTCGACTCAATTTCGGTAAAATATTGCAGTTTTATTTGGAAGCAAGTTGTACAAGTAAAAGGTAAAATATGGGAGGCAGATCTG
>JAOXRU010000614.1 GCA_025800395.1 Flavobacteriaceae bacterium | reverse complement strand
TAGATCTGCTTCTTCTATTTTTTTGGTGGTATTGAAACCTTCTTTAGCCAAAATGGATGCAACTATTTCGCTATCGGAAAAATTCATTTGGCAGCCATAACTTTCGATATAGAGGTTACGACCGTTGCTTTCAGATCTTTCTAATTGTATTGCTTCTCCTTGCTTGTTTTCGTCTATAATCTTCTCCATTTGTAATGAAAATAATGCTACGGTTTTTAGCATTTGCAAAGATAGTACAATATTTAGTTTTATGACAATTTGGCAGAACTTTTACCATAAGTTTAAGACCAGATATGCCTAATGTAAAAAGAAACCGCCCAATTTTAGAAGGCGGTTTGTGTAGTTTATGTTTAAAGTTGTTCTAGTAAAACACTTACAGCTTTTTGCAATTGTTGGTCTTCTCCTCTAGCTTTCCATCCAGGAGGATTGGAAACTAAATAATCTGGTACAGCTGGTCCGTGTTCCATGTTCATGCCACTTTCTTTTACATACCATGCCCTATATGGCATACGAACATATCCATTTAATAACCCATGACCTCCAGTAGAGATTACAGCGCCAAATGTTGGTTGCCCAACAAGTTTTCCAAGCTTTAAGCTTTTGTAAGCATGTGAAAATATTTCTGCATTCGAATAGCTGTTTTCGTTACAAAGTGCTATTGTGGGTTTGGTGTTTACAGATAGAATAGCACGTTCGTTAAACGGATAATGTTTGCGGAATTTGGTGTTCTCTGTTTTTAAGTTTTTGGCTGCACCTCTTGGAACGGTATATGCGTGTTGGGTTACATTTAGTACTGCCATTAGGCGATCGGTGGTCCATCCGCCACCATTGTAGCGCACATCTATTACAATGCCTTTTTTGCCATAACCACTTGCT
>JAOXRU010000601.1 GCA_025800395.1 Flavobacteriaceae bacterium | reverse complement strand
ATCGAAGAAAACGACATTTGGTCGAACGAAGTCCGAAAATATACCTAAGATCAAAAACAACTGACCTTAGAAAAAAACGTAAAAAAATTACCGAAGACCGGTAAAATAACAAAACCCACAAAACCGTGGGTCCAATTACGTAACTACAAAGTACAATAATAAAAAAAGCCGGATCCGCGCTTCAATTAGCCCTCCCCGCTCCCAACCCACAGAAAAATCCACTAACCTCAAAGCCTTGCACCAGATTGTTGCCGGAAACGTAGAGTGAAGCCCCGATCACAACAGCTGGTTGGACTGGGCTGCTGGAATGTACACTGGCACATTACACTGTGGGCTGGTATCAGTGCAAATGGCGGAGCTGGGTGAACAATCTCGGCCTGGATAAATTATGGCATACCTATTAAAAAGAAACATGAAACAAGACCGGCATAATAAATCAGATAAACATATTTGGACAATCTTATTGGCCTGTTTCTGTACTAGTAGGATATACGCTGGTAGCTTAGTAGAAAGGAACCAATAGCGTGCAATTGTTAAAGTGGCGCTCCGGCTTAGAGCGGTCCACTCGATACCG
The DNA here is from genome assembly GCA_025800395.1 of Flavobacteriaceae bacterium. GTDB lineage: Bacteria > Bacteroidota > Bacteroidia > Flavobacteriales > Flavobacteriaceae > JAOXRU01. The sequence continues at coordinate 1,444 of JAOXRU010000601.1, read as the reverse complement.
CGACCAACAATAGTTTTCCTTTATTTCTTGTTGGTGGAAAGGGTTTGGTACGCATGTAGCGAATTCACTTTAATTATTTCCCAATACTTAATTTTCGCTTTGCTACAAGCCCAAAATCAATTCGGCCCTTTTCGGGGTTGTCGACGGTGTTCCATAAGCTAAAATTTACAGATTTTGAGGTGCGTTACGTCCAAAAAAATGCAGCACGCAAAATGTGTCTTGGTTGCCGTTTCTAAAGTAGAACAAGTGTGTTCACAGACAAGAAATGAAAACTGTTGATAATCTGATATATTTTTTTTGAGCAAGGAAGAACGACTCAACGACAAACCACTCCGAAGCCTATATTCAGATCCTAGAGGCTAACTACGAGCGACAATTTCTCCAATTTACGGTTTAAATTGGGCTTAAAAATCACATCCCCGTAAAGTTCTTATTCAACCGATGTATTGCAACCGCTCGAATTCGATTGTTGTCCTTTCAAATAACTTCCTTTAGCTTCCTTTGATACTTAGACATCCAGTTTTGACCCAGAACAGGGATAAATGTTGCGATCAGTCAACGTTCATCAGTCTTCGTGACGGGCGACACTTGACAAGGTAAAAAATGAAGGTTTTTTGATGTAGACTTCAAGAAAATAGCTGAACTTGAGTTAACTTCCTGCTCTAAAAGGGTGACAATTTTTGGTCCCTAGCCCGACAAAAATGGTATTACCTGGTGCCTGATCCCTAAAAAGATCAGCTGATTCTGATCCCATGGCTTATGATCCCTGCTCCTGAGGCTGTAATCCCAGATCCCACATACCTCGTCACGACCCTGAAATAGCCTTTTTTCCCGCTACATACAATCTAACGTTTGCAATATATTTCAAAACGGTTCGTAATTTACTGTGCTCCAATAGGAGAGAGGTAAATAATTTCCGGTAGAGAAGTATGCAAAAAAAGTGTAATTTTCTCAATATTGAAGGCTGTGGACCGGCGGGCAACGGAAATGGACTCAGGTGCGCCATTTGTATTCACACGACTAATAGTATGGAGAGTATAGACAGAAGCCAGGTGTGGGAGTGAAAAATAAATGACTAGCGGACAACTATTGTCAGAACCATTCTGATATGGGCGTGGCTTCAAATGAATTATTCAATCAATAATTTTTTTCTGGCTGTGAAACTGAGGTCAAGATTAGAATAGAATGCGAGTTCCTTCGTCACCCACAATAATAGAACCAAAAGAGTAAAAGCGTCATTCTCACTATCATAAATGCATCCTTTTTACACCGTCCTACCATATGATGTTGGGTGAGGACGGGGGTCATCCCCCAAAAAAGCCTCTTCCAGGGACGAGTTTTGACCTGACAACAAGCCCGTCCGTTCGGACAAAAAAAGTTCCACTTAGGAATTACAAATTACAGAAGATGATCTATTTGAGACATTTTCTTATTAGTTACATAC
>JAOXRU010000600.1 GCA_025800395.1 Flavobacteriaceae bacterium | reverse complement strand
TGGCGCCCTACGGCATTTATGAAAAACACCAGCATGCAGGGGCGTATTGCATACGCCCATTGGTAACACCGAAAACGAAAATATGGCGCCCTACGGCATTTATGAAAAACACCAGCATGTAGGGGCGTATTGCATACGCCCATTGGTAACACCGAAACGAATATATGACGCATAAAACATACGCCCATTCGTGTCACCGAAAACGAAAATATGACGCCCTACGGCATTTACGAAAAACACCAGTATGTAGGGGCGTATTGCATACGCCCATTGGTGACACGGTGACACGGTGATATGGAATTTGATTTTCCAAAAGCGATGGCGGCAGTTGCGCTGTGGTATAAATAAAGAAAGTCGTCTAGATTTTTCTTTCTAGACGACTTCTTGCGCTAATTCAAATAACATTAAATATTGTTATTTGTTTTGTTCTGCTTCACTAATATTAGGATTAGCATCTATTTCTGCTTGTGGTATTTTCCAAATCCAAGCGTTGTTTGTAGACGGCTTGTCTTGTTGGAATCCATTTTGGTACAATACCTGAGCGGCACCGGAGTTGGTAAGGTCGATACCGATATCCCAACGGATATGGTCGTGCCAGCTAAATCCTTCTCCATATAATTCGATAGCTCTTTGGAATCGAATATGCTCCATCAATTTATCTTGGTCGTCATACACCGTTTCATCATAAGCAGTGTCTCTAGCTTCACCCAACGGACGGAGTGCTTCTTGTGCGCCACGAATATCATTTTGCATGGCTTTCGCTTCGGCTTCTATCAAATACATTTCCGAAGCACGCATATGAATCAAGTCATCTGGATCGATAGTTCCAGGATTCTTTTGCAAGAATTTTACGTGCATATAAGGGTGGGTGTTGTGTCTGCTAGTCATTCCATACTTGTTGATGATTTCTGCTTTTGCAGCAGCAAAAGAAGCAGCATCGCTATAGTTTGGATCTGTCTCGTAGCTACCACCTTCACCGTTGGAGGCTGCTCCATTGGTGTTTGGTGCCATCGGCAAGAATACATCTTTGCGATAATCGGTAGTAGGGATTTGGTTATAACGCTCGATATTTACCAATTTTGGATTACCTCTGTTCTGACTTCCATTAAAGGTTGGAGAAATCAAATAGAAGTAAGAACGATAGTAAGTCGTTTCTGCATCAATTACAGTGCTTCCCCAGATTACTTCAGAAAGGCTTACGGTATTAAATCCAGACTTCCAATCGCTTTCTGACATCAAAGGAAAACCACTTCTAGCATTTTCTGCAGCAGTAGCGGCAGTTGCCCAATCTCCTTTTTGCAAAGCCACTCTTGCTTGTATACCATAAGCAGCATTTAAAGAAAGGTGCGACTTGTTTTTGGGAGCAGATGCATTTTGAAAATGCTTGATAGATTCTGCAATATCACTTTCGATTTGCGCATATACTTCAGCTACTGTAGAACGTGGAGCACTTTCGTATGGGGCACCAGCTTGTAAAATAATTGGCACACCCAAGTCAGAAGCTGGGTTTCCGATCAGGTATCCTTTTCCGTAAGTAGAAACCAATACGTGATATGCCCAAGCTCTATAGGCGTAGGCCTGCCCCAATATATTCGCAATATCCGGATCCGAATCTGAGTAAGCATCGTTTGCTGCAATATTGTCGATCAGGTTGTTTGCGGTAGTTATAAAGTGATAACGTTGGTACCACAATTGTTCTACAGAGGTCGAATTAGAATCGGTATGACTCAACCATTGCAAACCAGCACGCATCCATCCGTTTGCACGAGCAGAGTGGATCAAATCTCCACAGTACACGTCAAACATTGGCATAAAGTACTGCTGTCCTGCTCTACTACTAGAACCTCCTGGTAGTGGAGACTGCGCATACATCTGACGGTGTAGCCCATTGAGTACCAAAAACATATTTTCTGTACTCGCAAAGGCATCCGCATCAGAGATAGAATCGGTTGGTTTTGTATCTAGAAAGTCCTTTTCGCAACTCGTTAGCCCGATCAAAGCAACTACTAGAAACAAGAATTGAATTTTTCGTAACATAATATTTTCGTTTAAAATCAATTTATTAAATTATTAGAAACTAGCATTTAATCCTACAGATACTACTCGTGCAGGGTTGAAGCTGTTTCCTCCTACTACCCCAGACAAGCCTTGCTGTGGGTTGATACCTTTGCGTTTTGCACTGATAAACAAGTTTTCACCAGTGATGAAGAAACGCAAGTTGTTTAAGCCTAATTTTTCGCTAATCTTATCGCCTAAGTCATAAGATAAATTTACATTTCTCAAGCTCCAATAAGAAGCATCGGTAAGGAAGCGGGTAGAACCACCAACTGTTTGGTTTGGATTTCCAGTTTCCAAACGTGGAACGTCTGTAATATCACCTGGTTCTCTCCAAGCATTGTTTGCGTCTACGTGCAGCGCTCTACCATATGTTCCAGGGTGCATCAAAGAAGAATATCCATTATCCAATATTTTACCACCGATACCAAAAGTAACTAAGAAATCTAAAGAGAAGTTCTTATAAGAGAAGCGGTTGGAAACAGATCCTAGTACATCAGGAATAGAGCTGTCGCCAGTAAAGGCTTCCCCTGCTTCTTGATAGTTGTTAGTGGTAGCTTGAGTGCCATCAGGATTTAATACTGCAACACGTTTTCCTTCTTCATTGTCTTCCCACATATAGTATAGGGCATCTCCATTGTCTGGGTCTACGCCAGCATAGTGGTAAATATAGTAGTCGTATCTAGAACGGCCTTCTTCCCAACGCTTCGAACCATTGTCGGAAGGAGCATCTAGTTTGGTGATTTCATTTTTGAAGGTAGAAGCTTGCAATCCTATATCCCAAGTAAAGTCTCTTCCTTTAAAGAAGTGCCCGTTTAGGCTTACTTCCACACCTTGGTTGTAGATATCTCCGATATTTTGAGGTGCTTCATTTAAACCTTCTGATAATGGAATTGGTTTGTTGAACAATAAATCCACAGATGTTTTTCTGTAAAATTCTACACTACCGTCGATCATATTGTTGAACAATCCGAAGTCTAAAGCAGCATCCCAGCTCACCTGATTTTCCCAAGTCAACAATTTGTTCCCTGTAGAAGACCAGAAGATACCAGGATCTCCAGCATTAGCAAGAATAGTGTACAATCCCTGAGAGATATAGAAATTGTTGAGATCGTCGTTTCCAATTTCTCCATAAGATGCACGAAGCTTCAGATTGTCTACAAAGTCTACATTTTCCATGAAGTTCTCTTTGTGAATATTCCAAGAAGCACCTACAGAAAAGAAGGTTCCCCAACGTACATCACTACTGAATACAGAAGTACCATCTCGACGAACCGATCCGCTCAAGAAATACTTGTTGTCGAAATTATAATTCAAACGCGCAAAGTATCCTTCCAAGGTTCTGTCTGTACTAAATCCACCTACATTATCTCCAGCTGCAAAGTTGTCGAATTCATAGATCCCTGTTGCAGTTTGGGTGTTGGCAATACCATTTACCTCAGAGTAATTTCTATCTAAACTTTCGTGCCCTAAGGTAATATCAAAATTGTGTATATCGTTGAAAGACTTATTGTAAGTCAACAATTGGGTAAAGTTCTCAATTGTTCTTCTAAAACGAGTTTCTTGGTATCTACCACTAGGAGCACCATCACCTACAATATGGTTTTCGTACTCTTTGTTCAAATAATCTTGAATATCCAAACCGTAAGTAATCTTGGCCTTTAGTCCATCTATAATCTGGATGTCTGCGTAGTTTCTAAAACCAAGATTGTTTTGCTTAATAAGGTTGTCGTTGAAAACCAATTCCGCGATACCATGTCGACCCGGATTGTATGGTCTAGATTGAATACCCAGATCTACATTACCTTCTCCAAGATCGTACTGTTTGCCACCGTTTGCATCCAATACGTAGTTTCCATCTCTATCTTGTAGGTAAACAGGGTAAATAGGTGCTAGGTTAATCGCCCAGTTAAATGGGTTAACGATAGAACCACCACCAGAACCAGTAGGACCATTAGATTCGGTAATCGCCAAACTCAGGTTACCACCTACAGTCAACCAATCTGTTGCCTTAAATTCTGCATTCAAACGGTTGGTGATACGCTCAAATTCAGATTCGATCACATATCCATCTTCCTTCAAATAAGAAGTAGAGAAGTATACACTGTGGTTTTCTCCGCCACTAGATACGTTCATACTATAGTTCTTTCTAGAACCGGTACGTTCCAAAATATCCAACCAATTGAGATCCTTATAGATAATTTTTGCATTTGGATTCAATTTACCATTGGCGTCTACGATCTGATCATTTGGCACATTAAAAGGATTGTAGCCCAAACGGTTATACAAAGTAGCCGATGCATCTGCACCAGGATCTGCACTAGTAAGCGTGTTTTTGTATGCTTCCCACATCAACTCATAGTAGTTTCCTGTTCCTGCTTTCTCATAATCGTCTATAGATCTAGAGATCATACCATAGGAAGTAGATACATTTACTTGCAACTTTCCTGAAGTCCCATTTTTAGTGGTGATAATTATCACCCCATTCGCTGCACGAGATCCGTACAAAGAAGTAGAAGCAGCATCTTTCAATACAGTCATCGATTTGATGTCGTCTTGGTTTATCAAACTCAAAGATCCATCAAACTGAACTCCGTCTAAAATAATCAAAGGATCTGTAGATCCGTTTAAGGTACCAACTCCACGAATTACAATTCCAGGAGAAGAACCTGGCTGACCAGAACCAGATAAAAACTGAACACCAGTAGCCTTACCTTCGATAGCGGCAATAGGCGATGTGGCGATACGGCTTTCCAAATCCTTAGAACTTACCACGTCTACCGCGCCGGTTACAGCCTCTTTACGTTGTGTACCGTAAGCAACAACAATAACCTCCTCCAGAGCTTGGGAGTCTTCCTCCATCTGTACATTTATGGTATTGGAGGAACCGATCGTACGTTTTACAGTTTTTTGACCTATATAGGAAAAAACAAGTACCTGACCAACATTCGCATCGATTTTGTAGTTTCCATCAAAATCAGTTTGCGTTCCTTTGGTCGTACCCTCTAAAACGATACTTACACCCGGCAAGGGAAGACCTTCTTGGTCTATCACCACACCAGTAACACTTTTTTGTTGTGCAATAACACTTGATATTCCTATCATGAAAAATAGGAACATAAGCTTTGTTTTCTTTACATTCATATTGCGTTAGATTAATTTGATTTAGTTTGCAAATTTAAATTAAAGTTCCCTATGAATACCAATCTTTCTGAAGTTTAATAAAATAAGGAAGTTCGAAAATAAATTAAATAACTTTAAAATTTAAGCTAAAATTATGTTAAAATGACAAATAATTAACAATAATGACGCACTAAGTACATTTTATTAACAAGTTAAAAAGCTATCAACTGTAAGAAAAAATTCTAAACGTAAAGGGAGCATAAGTAGTAAAAATCTGAATTAAAATAGCGGTAAAATATTATTGAAACAAAATTTAAAAGCGAAGAATGCCTAGAAAAAAGTGATTTAGGTGTTTTGTGTAATGGTGTTAATATTTTATAAAATACCATGATTAAGAAGTTAAATTCTTGTTAAATATGATAACAAGACATTGCCAAGCTTATATGCTTGTTTTAAATGCAATTTTAACATTTTTATAGATCCTATTCCCCTGTTTAATTCGTTTATATGCTATAGATTTCGCTTAAGATTTCTGATGGTTTTGCGTTATGTATTTTAAATAGTGCTTATTCTCATTTCGAATATAGGTTTTTTTGTATATAGGATTGTTGACCATATGGCTGTTTTGGCCAATATCCAAGTTTTGATGCGGCATAGGATTTCGCATACTTTTGTCTTGTTGGAAATTGGAAACAAAACGATGAGAATAGAGTTTCTATTATTGCTTTTTTTGCAAAGCCAAGCTTGTTCTTTACAATCCTTGTGGTTGTTTATAAAAGAGTGTTTAGTTCGGTACAACAAGAATCCAGTGTTTTTGTCGAGAGAAACCTTAGACCAACCAAATTGATGCTTGTTTATCTGCATTTGGATAAGTTTGGAGATAAGGTGTCGATGCAGCGCATAGTTATCTATTCAAAAAGGCTTGCTTTAGAACATTATAGATGTAGTTTGTGATCATAATAATGCAAACGCTTTCTAGCACAATTAGTTTAGTCTGACGAGGTGCTCCCTTTTTTCTTGCAGTCTTTGGGGTAAGAGATGCTTTGGAACTTATAACTTTCAACTTCCTTATCTTTGCGCAAAAATAAGTTATATGGTTTTTTGGAGAGGGTTTTTCCCCAAGAAAGCAAAATTAAACGAAGCAGACAGCATGAAGAAATATCTGGTGGTTGGACTAGGAAACGTTGGAGTAGAATATAAAAACACCCGCCACAATATTGGTTTTAAGATATTGGATGCTTATGCCGAGGCAGAGAAACTATCCTTCGAAACTGCGAAGCTGGGAAGTATTTGTACCCATAAAATAAAGGGTCGTATGGTTTTGTTTTTAAAACCAAATACCTATATGAATCGCTCGGGCAAAGCAGTGAAATACTGGCTAGATCGGGAGAAAATACCATTAGAAAACCTTTTGGTGATTACAGACGACCTCAATCTGCCTTTTGGTAGCATCCGTCTAAAAGGGAAGGGTTCTGATGGCGGACATAACGGACTAAAAGACATCCAGCAGCTCTATGGCAATAAATATCCGCGTTTTCGATTTGGGATAGGGGACAGTTTTTCTAAGGGGAGACAAGTAGATTATGTATTGGGAAAATGGAGCCCAGAAGAAGAGAGGTTGCTGCCAGAACGTTGTATTCTTGCAGCAGCACTTATAGAGTCTTTTGTGTTCGCTGGACTGCAAAACACCATGAATAGTTTTAACGGGAAGTAGTATCTAATCCGTTTTGATATTATCCAAACTGTGAACGATATCTTTGTTTTCTAGTACTTCCAATTGGTGTCCTTTCAAGCCAACTGCAAACATGGCCTTTGCCAGCTGCGTGGAAGGGATGTGGTATTTGTTTCCCATAAGTCGGAGTATCGGATACGCCCATCGCATTATACGGTACATGGCATTGGGTTCCTTCCGGGGGTGTACTGGATAAATATAGCCTGGTCTAAAACTATGCCATGGCATACCTAAGTTAGCAATGCCATTTTCTGCCATGCCTTTGTAGCGCGCAAAGGAAGTGCGGCTCTTTTCGGTTCTGTCTGCACCTGCACCGCTCAATAGACATAGTCTGGCATTGGGGCTGTTTTGTTGGAGTGCCTTTGCAAATGCTAGGGCATAGTCAACGGTAATTTCTTTAAACAGCGCATCCGATACCGCTCCGGTATAGGCGCCTATACAAAAATAGGCCGCATCTATAGCTGTAAAAGCAGCACGATGTTCTTGGAAGTTGACAAAACTATGGCATACGATTTCTTCTAGTTTGGGATGCGTCTTTCCTGAGGGCTTGCGCACCAAACTTCGAAGGCTGGATACGCGGACGTCTTCCATAGCAAGTTTTAAAATTTCCTGACCGATCATGCCCGAAGCGCCAGCTATTAAAATAGTTTTGCCCATACTGTTGTTTTGTTCAAAATTAGGAATTTCTTGTCTAGAATATGTATACAAAATGCAGTTTGTTACTCATGTAGCTTACACGGGTTACCTAGAATGGTGGAATACGAGTGGTTTGGCGATGTTTCCTGTGATGCGCTGGGGTTCGATCTTTCTTGTATTGTTCTCTTTGTTTTGCACAGATCATTTGAGGTTTGTGTATGTCATTTATGGTTTTACCCTAAACTGATACACCCCAGAGTTGGAACTATTGCCTTTGAGGTCTGTACTCTTTACCATCCAATAATATATGGTGTTGGGTATTAGTGCAGCTTTTACACTTCTGGCGGCTATATTGGTGGCTATTTCTGTGCTAGGCGGATTATTGGTGTCTAAATAAACTGTATAATTATCCAAGTCCCCATCTACATCGGTGGTCTGCCATTCTAATACCACCTGGCCTAAATTGTCTATTTGTACACTAGCCCCAGACTGGGGGTGGATGATGGTGGCAGGGAAAGGGGCATAATTGCTCACTCCTTCTGCGGCATTGTAAAAACGCCAGCTTGCACTCTTGGCGGTCATAGAGGTAGTGTTGGAAAGAGATTCAATATACCATTGGTAAGGTGTGCGTTTCTTGAGCGTAATCGCCATACTAGTTTCGCTGGTGCTGAAGCTTTGTTCGCTTTGGTCGTCCAAATTTTTCAATACCAATCGATACATATCGGTATGCGATGCCGGTTGCCAACGAAATGTAACTACGCTAAAGTTGTTATCTATACTGTTACCAGTGGTGCATTCGCTGTCCTTTTCAGGAAAAATTAAACTACTAGGGCTTGGATCTCGATCTTTGTTAGATCCGCATCCTGTAAATAAAAGGAGTAAACACCATATGTATATCAGTCTCATGAGTCTTTATGGTTTGATGATTTTCTGAATACGGGTCTTTTGCCCTGCTTCGATTTTTAACAAATACACCCCCTTGGAAAGCCTTTGTGTGTGCAAGGAAATAGCATGCTCACCTCGACTTATCAGACGAGGAGGACTTACCAAATTACCCCCCATATCGTAAATACTGTATCGGTACGACTTTTTACTGTCAAACCCTAGGAGGAGCTTGGTGTCTTGGCTGGCTATATCGTGATAAACAATAGGCTCACTTTCATGGATTAAATATTTTATGACTTCACCCTGACAACTTTTGTCTGTTTTGACCTTGAGAACGTTTACTCCGTTTGTCAATTCTAAAACCAATTGGTTTTCTTGTGTGCTTTGGTAGCTTCCGTTCCATTCTATCTCATAGCTTTGGGCGCCTTGTAGTTGCACAATCACCTGGTCTTGGGTGTAGGCGAATGCAGCTTGCAAGGCGTCGGGTTCTTCTACAATGATATCGTAGCATACTGTCTCGTATATGTCTGTGCCGTTCGAACCAATGAGGCATAGGCGATAGTTTCCAGCATCTAAGCCTTCAAATTGATTGCTGTTAATAAAGTTTTTTTGCTGTAATTGTTCTCCTGCACTATTGTACAGGGTAGCGGTATAGTTGAGGGTCTGCTTTGCACCGATATGTATTTTGCCATCTTTGCTGTCTCTACATCGTTCGGAGATACTCTGTATACTAAAATTGTCTGGTTTTAGCTTGAACAATTTGCAGCCATTTACATCCACCAAGCTGTTGGGGGGCGTATTGGGACATTGGTCTACAGTATCCAAAACCCCATCTTGATCGGCATCTAAAGCAAATTGCCCGCCAACGCAAACTTCTAAACTAAAGTTGCTTATGGCGCCACCATCAAAGTTGCTGCCATCTTCCACTATGAGTTTCCAGCTACCATGTATGCTCTCTCCTACAAATAAATCCAAATCGCCTATGGGGCGTATACTGCCGCTTACGGCGGGGTCTCCAGAGCAAGTAGGTGTACTTCCCCGAGGGTCAAAAATAGCATTCATGTTTTGCTTATCGCCACAAATACCGTTGTATAACAGTACTTTGGTGCCTTGTGGAGATTGTAGCCATATGCTCAGATCTCCCAAAAAACTATGCTGGAGTTCTACGGTGGGTCGTAGGCTAACTATGGGCAAATCTTCCTGAAACACTACTAGGGTTTCCACCGTAGGAGTACCGCTAGAAGGAATGTTTTTGGGTAAACCTAAGCCCGTAGTGGTTCTACAGTTTATCACCGAACTAGTGAAGTTTCTAGTTGCACTATACGGGCTGCTTCCACAAGGGTTGTTGGCTCTTACACGCCAATAATACGTGCTAGCGGCTTCTAGTTTTGGGCTTTTAAAGCTATTGGAGGTTGTGGTATGACTGTATACCATATTTGTGAAACTATTGTCCGTGGCCAAATCTAAGGTATAATCTATCGCTTGTGGTTGAAGATCCCATTCAAAGATCGGTAACAAAAATACCGTATCTCCTATATCTGGGCTAGTTGGAATTGGTGTATTCAGATTGTTTTGATAAAGCTGTATTTGTAACGGAACACTTTTGATCTGGCTATTGGTGTTTGCGTTTATTTCTATCTCATAGAGGCCAGCTTCCAAACCAGTCCAGTTATCCAACTTCAATTGAATAGTTCCACTGTCGGCATCGATACTCGCGGGAGTGAAATTGGCAGTTACACCTGATGGGAGATTGCTAGCGCTAAAGCTTACTGCTTCTGTAAATCCATTAAATCTTCCAAAATCGAAATCGACTTGTATATTGTTGTCCCTACATTGGTTAATCTGAACGGCATCCAATTGCATGTCTATAGTGTCTGCTTCAAGGGTGATATCAGCCGGATTGACTGCAAAGAAGATATGGTCTCTGGCTCGTACCATGATGCGCGCAGTACTACTCGTTATATTATTTGGAGATTGTATTTTGTAGCTCCCTGTGTTGGGAACCTGACTTGCAAGTAAGATCGGATAGCTGCGTCCGCCATCTGTAGATAATAAAATGTCTACTTCGCTTACCCCTATTGGTGCTATGGCAGTTTTGCCAACTTCCCATTCGATCGTTTGTATCGAACTTCCCAACCATGTTTCCTTGGTTTGTTGGCTTGTGATCGCAAAAGCAGTACCACTGTCGTCTACGCGGATGCGTTGTGTTCTGTAGTGCCATTGCCCACCTGCACTATTGTTGTCTCTTACGGTAATCGCAAAATTCATGTCCCTTGCAACTGTAGACAGAGTTTCCCAAGGACTGTTGTTGGTCGGATTGGTGTTGATGAGTTTTCCGTCTCTGACCAATTCCATTTTTGGAAAATATCTTTGGTTGTTGCTGCTGGGAAGTAAAGATCTAAAATTGGCTCCTGTAATGTGGTTTGGACCAAAACTAAAATTGGTAACTACTCCATCGTCTATTTGCTCCCAGCAGTAGGTGAGTGCGTCTCCATCGGTATCGGTAGCTGTGGCTTCCAAAACAAAAGCTGTGTTTGGTGGAATGACCAGACTCTCCAAAGGAGATATTTCGGGTTTGTTGTTGGGTAAGGCAGTGGTTTGCCCACAGCTGCTTTGTGCAATGAAGGTTTGCATTTGAACCAAACTCTGTTGGTGAAAATAAGGGTCGGACTGGCTTTGCACATTGTTGAGGTTTGCAATACCTGCATATCCCATAATGGTGCTGCCACTTCCAGGTTCCACTTGTACGCCTGTGCTTTCTTCCGCATAAGACCAAGTGTGATTCGCCCCAAATTGATGACCCATTTCGTGCAATACAAAATCGATGTCAAACAAATCTCCTTCGGGCTGCTGGTGTCGTACATAGGCGCTACCTTTTTGTCCTGTGATACAAACAGATCCCAAAAAACCAGAATTCCCATCATTGTTACCACTACCCGAATGAAACAAATGCCCTATATCGTAATTGGCATCGCCAATCTCCTTATCGATGGTAGCCTGACTTTCCCTATTGAGATTGCTGCTAAACGGATCGGTGGCGCTGTTGATATAGATAATATCATCGTTGTTGGCTATAAGTACCAATCGCACGGAAAGCTCTAGCTCTAATATGGCGTTGATACGGGTAATACTCGCTGTGATGGCCGCTAAGGCGTCTGCTTTGGTGCCCCCATGATATGCGGTATATTCTCCAGAAGCTGCTACAGCCAATCGATAGGTGCGCAGTTGTCCGTCGCTTTCACCGCTTGAATCGGCAGCATTCAAGCTATTGGCGACCTGCAAACGACACAAAAGCCGTTCTGAAACTGGCAATTTTCTGTCTTTACGGCGATAAACCGCATAGCGCAGGTTGTTCTCTTTTTGATAGAAATAAAAGGAACCACTAGTTTTATCTATATAGGTGGCAGAAAGTCCTTTGGGGCTAAAACTAAAATAAATTTGCTGCTGAGAATTCGCTGTTTTTCCTTTGAATACTTGAATTTTTGGATATTTCTTTTGTAGACCAACATCCATTATCTGATTCGGACTTATGGCAAATGCTTGCATACCGTACTGCGGGTGGGGGAAGTATATTTTGTGTATCGATTTTGATTGTGAGCCAAGTTGGGCAATTTGCAATTGTCGAGCAAAAGCCTCCTCCAAGAGCTGGTAATAATGTACGCCGCCTTCTTGCTTGGCACTTGCCGTGCTTGTGGCTTGTTTTCCTTGACTGATGGGTCGCCAATATTCTCCTTGCCCATACAAGGATATTCCCATAAAAAATATGGTTATTGTTAAAACATGGCGTAAGTTTGCAAGCATAGCTTTAAAAGCATTAGTTTAGTGTCCAGTTTTTATTTGGACGATGTTCTACTTAGTACAAACGCTTGTATAAAGATTAAAGTACTTATGTAAAACATTCACTAAATATAATTAGAAAATATATTTTAATCGGTATTTCGCGTTATTTTGTTGAAAACATATAAAAGCATCCACGATTATTCGCCAAAAGGGAAGACCCTAATTACTATCGGAACCTTCGATGGGGTGCATCTTGGCCATCAAAAAATACTAAAAAAATTGGTTGCTCAAGCAAAGCAATTTGACCTTGAAGCGACCATACTTACTTTTTTTCCGCATCCTCGTATGGTACTGCAGCAAGACAGCAGCATCAGGCTTCTCAATACTATAGAAGAAAAGTCACTGTTGTTAGAACAAATTGGAATTCGGCATCTGATAGTGCAAGAATTTACCCAAGAATTCTCCCGACAAACTGCTTTGGAGTATGTTCGAGATGTATTGGTAAACCAATTACAGATTGCCAAGATTATGATTGGGTACGACCATCGTTTTGGGCGCAATCGCACGGCTAATATTCAAGACTTACGAGAATATGGAGATCTCTATGATTTTGAGGTAGAAGAAATAACAGCTAAAGAAATTGGAGAGGTAGCGGTAAGCAGTACCAAAGTACGCAATGCGCTTATTAGAGGGGATATCCATACGGCCAACACCTATTTGGGGTATGATTATTTCTTAACCGGAACTGTGTTGTCAGGTAAGGCCTTGGGTAGGACAATTGGTTTTCCAACGGCCAACATATATATAGAGAAGGTTTATAAGCTAATTCCGGCTCATGGAGTGTATGTGATCTATAGCTATATAGAGGGTGTGCTTGTATTTGGAATGATGAATATCGGCTACAATCCTACAGTAGCTGATGGAGACACCCATGTAGAAGTCCATTTTTTTGATTTTAAGGGAGATCTCTACCATATGGAGTTGCAAATACATTGCATTGCTCGTGTGAGAGACGAACAAAAATTTGAAAATGTGGAAGCGCTTCAAGAGCAGTTAGCAAAAGATCAAATGTATTGCAAAACTATCTTGCAACAGTATAGTTTACCCTCGAAGGAAGAATAGTTTTTTCAAAAAATCGTATATGCAAAAGCTCAACAGTATTTTATTTAAACGAATAGACAATAGTGCGCTTATTGTCTTTAGAATATTGTTTGGCGTGTTGATATTTCTCGAATCGATAGGTGCTATTTTTACGGGATGGGTCAAACGCGCATTTATAGAACCTGAATTTACCTTTACATTCATTGGTTTGGAGTTTTTACAGCCTTTACCGGGCTATGGTATGTATTGGTACTACGCCATTATGGGAGTGTTTGGCTTGTGTGTAGCATTTGGGTATTATTATCGTTTTTCTATGGGTGCATTCACGCTGATGTGGACGATAACGTATTGGATGCAAAAATCTTCCTACAACAACCACTATTATTTACTCATTCTTCTTTGTGTCTTTATGTTGTTGGTGCCAGCACATAGGTCGCGTTCTATGGATGTGAAACAAAATAGGGTCTCTCCAGCGGAGGATATGCCTCAATGGGTGTCTATTGCCATTATTGCGCAAATACTCATTATGTATACCTATGCGGCTATTGCCAAAATCTACCCCGATTGGTTGGAATTGCGAGCTATAGAAAGTTTTTTGTCTGCCAAGGCACATTATTTTTTGGTGGGGGAGCTTCTGCAACAAAAAGCAATGCATGCTTTTTTGGCTTATGGTGGCTTGTTTTTTGATTTGCTGGTAGCCATAGGCTTACTGTACAAGCCTACACGCAAAATAGCTTTTGGCTGTGCTATCTTTTTTCACTTGTTCAATAGTTTTGTGTTTCAGGTTGGTATTTTTCCTTATTTGGGACTGGCTTTCTGTTTGTTTTTCTTTGAACCTGAAGGTATTCGAAAACGATTTTTAAAAACGAAAAGAGCCTATATCTCTCAAGAGATCGTTGTGCCAAAAGCCGCCAAGTGGTATCTAGCAATTGGGGTGCTTTATTTTGCTTGGCAAATTCTCATGCCTTTGAGGCATTGGGTTATCCCAGGAGATGTGTTGTATACAGAAGAAGGTCATCGAATGAGTTGGCGAATGATGTTGCGCTCCAAGTCTAGTTCCTTGCATTACAAACTTGTGTATACCGACGGAAGCAAAGAAACTGTTTATCCTCGCCAACATATGTCTGCAAAACAAGCTGCCGTTATAGGCGGAAGACCCGATATGATTTGGCAATTTGCACAGCGTCTCAAAAAAATGGCCGCATCCTCTGGCAAAGGAGTGAAGGTATATGCTTATGCGCAGGTGAATGTCAACCGTACTGGTTGGAAACAGTTTATAGACCCCAATGTGGATCTTGGATCCGTGGCATGGAGCCATTGGAAACATCATGAATGGGTGTGGGACGCTAAGAAATAGATGAGTCCTCGTTTCGACCTAACCTTCTATGCTATAGATTTTGGATGTCATTCATGCTCCTGCTTAGAAACCAACCTTATAAGTTCGGCAATACTTTCTTTTGAGATTCCTTTATCTAAAAACCCAAAATGGTGGTCGTATTTCCCAATTGCTTCTTACCTTTGTGGTTTAACTTTTATTTTATGTTACAAGTACAAACTATTAGAGAGCAGAAAGAAGCCATTATTGCACAATTGGCCAAAAGAAATTTTGATGCTAAGGAAAGTATTGAAAGCATTCTAAGTGCAGACGAACAACGCCGAAAAACACAAACCGAATTGGATAGTATTTTGGCCGAATCTAATAGTTTGTCCAAGCAGATCGGACAATTGTTTAAATCTGGTAAAGTAGAAGAAGCAAATGCCATAAAGGTCAAAACGGCGGATCTCAAAGAAAAAAGCAAGCAATTGCAGGAAGATCTTGCCAAATACAGTACAGATTTACAAGAGGCGCTCTACAATGTGCCCAATGTACCACATGACTTGGTGCCAGCGGGGAATACCGAAGACGACAACCAAGAGGTATATCGAGAAGGAAATATTCCTGATCTCGGATCGGAAGCCTTGCCGCATTGGGAATTGGCAAAAAAATATAATCTTATCGATTTTGAATTGGGAGCCAAAATCACTGGCGCTGGATTTCCTGTGTATATTGGCAAAGGAGCTCGATTGCAAAGGGCGCTTATCGCTTATTTCTTAGACAAAAATACTGGGGCGGGTTATACAGAATACCAAGTGCCGCATATGGTAAACGAAGCTTCTGGCTTTGGAACTGGGCAGTTGCCAGACAAAGAAGGGCAAATGTACCATGTGGGCGAAGACGATCTATACCTTATTCCTACAGCGGAAGTGCCGATTACAAATATTTTTAGAAATACCATCCTAAAGGAAAGCGATTTCCCTATTTGCTGTACTGGATACACGCCTTGTTTTCGAAGAGAAGCAGGTAGTTATGGCGCACATGTGCGTGGTTTGAATAGATTGCACCAATTCGACAAAGTAGAGATTGTACGTATCGAGCATCCTAGTAAATCGTATGAGGCTCTAGATGGTATGGTAGATCATATAAAAGGCATCCTCAAAGAATTGCAGTTGCCTTATCGTATTTTGCGCCTTTGTGGAGGCGATCTCGGTTTTACTTCTGCGCTTACTTATGACTTTGAAGTCTTTTCTACAGCACAAGATCGTTGGTTGGAAATTAGCTCGGTGTCTAACTTCGAAAATTTTCAGACCAATCGATTAAAACTGCGTTTTACCAATGCGGAAGGAAAAAAAGAACTGGCACATAGCCTCAACGGAAGCTCTCTGGCACTGCCAAGAGTGATGGCAGGCATTATGGAGAATTATCAAACGCCAGCTGGCATACGTGTGCCAAAAGTTTTGGTGCCATACACTGGGTTTGATTTCATCGATTAATATGAACCGGCCTTTGGTAAGCGAATTTCTAACATCGGAGACTAGCCATTAGAAAGAAATTTTCTGGGAATTTGTTTTTGTGCAATCCTTGTTGGTATGACTAGCATGAGGAGGCTATACGTGCTTACAATTATTGCTATTATTGTCTTGTATAAAAGAGAACACCTTTTTTTATTTACAAAATGTTTCTATATTAGCGCCACTTGTTTTTGCATTGGTAAAGACAATACACTCCACACATTCATTGCCTTAGTTTATCCCAAAAAGCCCTTTGTGGTATTTGGTGATATGGTTGACCATTGCGTTGGTGCCAATTAGACGGTGAAATTAATATAGAAATTATAGTCAACATAAAAATATTCAACAAGTAAGTACTTAGGTTGATTAATAGCACATATTATGTTGACCTCGGGGTTGCCTGCAAGGGCAGCCCCATTTTTTTTATCCCATTGAAAACCTACGATTTAATTGTATTTTTGCAGGAAATAATAGTAATAAAATAGCGTATTTTTCGAAAATATTTTTTTATTTCCCTTTTTCATCCGTATCAGAATTTTATTACGTATATTATGTTAATAAACTTAAAATTTTATGAAAATGTTTAAAAAACTAATTTTTACCGTGTTGTTTTGTTTTACCTTTGCTACGGCTTCTGCTCAGTTTTTACTGGGAGGCGGTCTAGGGTATCATGGAAATGTTGCCGGCGCTGGTGTTTTGGCCAAAGCCGAATTTGAAATTATGGAAGATATAGCGATATCTCCTTCTGTTTCTTATTTTTTTGGAGATAAAATTTATGGCTTCAATACTTCTTTGTTTGGAGTGGATGTGAATGGACATTATTATTTTCACTTTGTCGAAAATCTAGTGGCCTATCCGCTAGCTGGTGTCAATTTTTCTTCTTTTAAAGTACCTTTTAGTACCATACTTGGTTCGGGTTCTGTATCCGAAAACGTATTGGGGCTCAATATAGGCGCTGGGGGTAGGTATCAGTTTACAGACAATCTTGCCGCCTTTGCCGAATTGCGATTTATCGTCAATGGAGTTTATAGAGATTTTGCACCTACAGCTGGAGTATTGATACAGTTGTAATAAGCGATATTTTTTGTAAAAGAATTATTTTGGGTGTACCTCTACTTTTCCACCTTCCCTATTGCTAAAGTGGATGTGCGTTAGAGTTGGGCTCTACGCCAATAGTAGTACACCTTGCCAATAGCTAGCTTGGGTGTGGAGGCGACCGCAGGAAGCCCCTGCGACCCAAGCAAGCTAGTTTGGTAAGACGCACAAGCTGCCATACCCATTCCGTTCGCAACATATCATCACGTCTCGAACTTTGTCTTTTTACTTTTAAAATCTACTATGGTTCCCGCACGAATCCTTTCGTGTGGTGGCATTTTATATTCATTTATCTTTAAAGAAAAAAATCATCTATTTCTTTTAAGGGCATTTCAAAATAGAAATGGTGTAAGAAATAGATGGAGAGAAGATTTTTGCCCAAACATAGACCATTTCATATCATGATTGCCCTATTTCATCATGCATCTTATCAAAATCACAACAATTAACGTTTCATTAGTAAATACTATACTATCTTTGGAAAAGATATGAGGAAATACGCCTATTTGTTTTGTATGCTGCTTTTTGGCTTGGGAAGACTTACTGCCCAAGATAATGACTATGAATTTGCCAAACAGGAATTCGCATCAGAAAACTATCAAAAAGCGCTGTTTTATTATCAAAAACTCGTAAAAAAATATCCACGACAGATCAATTATTTCAAAGGACTTGTACAATGTCATGTGCGGCTGGAAGATTATGATGCAGCCAAAAAATTGTTGGGGCCCAAACTAAAAAATAATCGCTATCAGCCGGAGTTGTTTGTACTTATGGGAAATATATATACCCTGCAAAAAGATAGTGTTCGAGCCAAAGAAAATTATGAGGCAGTATTTCCATATATCGATCAAAACCCTAGTTTTGCTTATGTATTGGGCGATCAGTTTAAAAAATTGAGCCTTCTAGATTATGCCATACGGGTATACGAAAAGGGAAGTAGCCTTAGCGAAAAAATTGATTTTTCGATTCCCTTGGCTGCACTATATGGCGAAAAAGGAAATCAGGACAGAATGATCGCTTCTATTTTGGATGCCATGTCTGCAAACCCAAGTAGAAAATACCAAGCATTGCGTCTACTAAGAGGCTATATTACCGACGACAAAGAAAACAATAGCAATATGCTATTGCGCAAACATTTGCTGCAACGCTTGCAACAGAACCCAGATCCAATGTGGAACGATTTGCTCTCTTGGCTCTTTGTGCAGCAAAAACAGTATCGGGCAGCCTTCTTGCAAGAACGGTCTATTTATTTACGAGAAGAGGGCTTTGGGCTTCATCGCATCTTCGATTTGGCCAAAACTGCAAAAGAACAAAAAGACTATTCCAGCGCCAAGAATATCTATTATTTTTTAACCGAAGAAGAAAAGGATTTAGGGAAACGTTTGCAAGCGCATTTAGCACTATTGGAACTTCGACAAATCACAGAAGTAAACCTGAAAAAAGAAACTATTAAAAAGCAATATGAGGAGCTGTTGCAAAACTACGGACGTAGCCAGAAAACACTTGATCTGCAAATCGCTTATGCTGAGTATGTTGGGTTCCAGAAGAACCTAGTCAAAGATGCTATCGACTTTTTAAAAACAAGCCTTAAGCAGCCGCTCAATCGGTTTCAACAAGCAAAAGTAAAATTGAGTTTGGCCGATCTGATGGTGTTTGACAAACAGTTTAACTATGCACTTATCTATTATTCACAAATACAAAAATCACTCAAAAATCACGTGCTCGGCCAACAAGCTAGGTTTAAAGTAGCGCAAACAAGTTACTACAAAGGAGATTTTGAATGGGCTCTCAACCAACTCAAAGTACTGAGGAATTCTAGCACCCAGCTGATAGCCAATGATGCTATGGAGTTGAGTTTGCTCATATCTGATAATATTCAAAAGGATAGCCTGCATACTGCTCTAAAAAAATACGCCAAAGCAGACTATTTGTTTTATCAAAAGAAATATTCCCAAGTCACTCAATTGTTGGAAGAAATACTCCAGCATCACAAAGGAGAAGAAATAGAAGATGAAACCTTCTTCAAACAGGCTGAAGTCTACCAAAAACTTGGAGAATTCCAAAAAGCAAAAAATAATTATCTAAAAATTGTCAACTTCTATCCAGAAAGTATCTTGGCAGATAATGCTTATTATGCCCTTGGGGTTCTCTGGGAAGAAGAACTCAGCGATCTGGAAAAAGCACAAGAATATTACGAAAAAATATTGTTTCAACACCAAGACAGTATTTATTATTTGGATGCGCGAAAACGCTATCGAAAACTAAGAGGTGATACAATTTACTAATACCAATTTATGCTGATATATAATGTAACCTGCAATGTAGAAGAAAGTATCCACGACCAATGGATGCAATGGATGACCGAGAAACACATACCTGATGTAATTTGCACCGAACAGTTTGTTGAAGCCAAAATGACCAAAGTTTTGGTAGAAGAAGAAATGGGGGGAATTACCTATTCGATTCAATATACCACACCAAGTCGTCGACACCTTCATGTATATTTAAATAATTTTGCACCAAAACTCATTCAAGAAGGTATTGCTCTATTTGGAGAAAAGGTGGTCTGTTTCCGTACGGAATTGGAATTGGTGAAAATATTTCGTTAAGTCTAAAGTTATGAAAACGCAGCCTGTACGTGCCAAAAAACATTTGGGGCAACATTTTTTGAACGATCTTAATATCGCCGAGAAAATAGCCAAAACCCTTTCTTTGGAAGGTTATGAACACATCTTGGAAATAGGTCCGGGTACAGGAGTACTTACCCAGTTTTTGTTGCAATACCCCCAGAGCCTAAAAGCTCTTGATGTGGATGCTGAGTCGATAGCTTATCTAAAGACTCATTTTATATTGGAGCATCGGGAATTGTTGCAAGATACTTCTCGTTTTGAAGTTGTAGAAGCGGATTTTCTGAAAGTGGATTTGACGAAATTGTTTGGTAAGAAGCAATTTGCTGTTTGTGGCAACTTTCCCTACAATATCTCTTCTCAAATTGTTTTTAGAACCATAGAAAATCGCCAATGGATACCCGAGTTTTCTGGTATGTTTCAAAAAGAAGTGGCCCAAAGAATTTGTGCCCAACCTGGTTCCAAAACCTATGGCATACTCTCTGTACTCACCCAAGCGTATTATCAAACAACTTATTTGTTTACCGTGCCGCCCAATGTGTTTTCGCCTCCACCAAAAGTCGATTCGGGTGTCTTACAGCTTCAGAGAAAGGAAGACTACCATTTGGACTGCGATGAGAAATTATTCTTTAGAATCGTAAAAGCAGCTTTCAATCTTCGTAGAAAGACGCTCAGAAATAGCTTAAAAAGTTTTCAATTGTCCGATAATTTAAAAAAGGATGCTATCTTTGGCCAACGACCAGAGCAACTCAGTGTGGCTCAATTCGTGTCTCTGACGAAAAGCATCGAAAATGACGACATTTAGACTGACAGATTCTTTTTTAGAAATCGTTTCAAAACATATCCAAGAACAGAATGATACGCCACTCTTGGCTTTGTTTGAAGGAGTACACTATGCCGATGTAGCAGAGGTTGTAGAAGAATTGTCTTTGTCGCAAGCAACCTATCTTATAAAATTGTTGGATAGTGACCTAACCTCTGATGTGCTGGCCGAAATTGATGAAGATACCCGAGAAGATATCCTAAAGCGATTGTCTGTAAAAGAAATTGCAAACGAATTGCAGGAGCTGGATACCGATGATGCAGCGGACATTATAGGAGAGCTGTCCAACGAAACTGCAGAACAGGTTATTTCTGCAATCCCCGACAAGGAACATGCAGAAGACATACGGGAATTATCTACATATCAGGAAGACACTGCAGGTGGATTGATGGCAAAAGAATTGGTGAAAGTTTATGATACTTGGACAGTCGCTGGTTGTTTGCGCAAAATAAGAGCACAAGCCAAGAATGTCCGCCGGGTACATTCCATATACGTCACCAACAAAAAGGAGCAACTTATCGGACGATTGTCTTTGAAAGATTTAATCACTGCCAAAAATGACCAGAAAATTTTAGATATATACATCAACAAGGTGGATTCTGTTTCTGCACAAATGGATGTGGAAGAAGTTGCCAAGGTCATGGCAAAATACGATTTGGAAGCCATACCTGTAGTAGATGAACAAAACATACTGCTCGGGCGGATCACCATCGACGATATTGTAGATGTAATCAAAGAAGAAGCCGAAAAAGATTATCAGTTGGCAGCAGGTATTACACAGGATGTAGAAGCCGATGATACGGTTTTTGAATTGGTTAAAGCCCGATTGCCATGGCTCGTTTTGGGGTTGTTTGGTGGATTGGGTTCTGTATTTATTATGCAAGGTTTTGAAGCAGCCCTAGAAAATTATGCACAATTGTTTTTCTTTACGCCACTTATCGCTGCAATGGCAGGAAATGTAGGTGTGCAATCGAGCGCTATTATTGTTCAGGGTTTGGCCAATGATGTGGTGAAGGGAAGTATGTTGCATCGTTTGCTCAAAGAGGTAGGCTTGAGTCTTATAAGTGGCGTTGTTTTGGGTTTGCTGGTTATTTTGTTTAGTTTGTTTTATCCGCATTTGTCTTTAGTGGAAGGCTGTATCATTGCATTATCTATGTTGTGTGTGATAATTGTAGCGGCACTTATCGGAACTTTTGTTCCCATCGTATTAGATAAAAACAGTATCGATCCGGCTATAGCCACCGGACCATTCATTACCACTAGTAATGATATATTTGGTATTTTTCTATTTTTCTTTATAGCCGAACAAATGTTGGGCGGTTTTTGATGCAATATGAAAACAATTAATTTAAAAGATAAGCACGCAAAGTTTGATAAAACCTGGCATCCTCATCGAATTGCCGAGGTGGATGATATGCAAGTGCTTTTGGCAAAATTGCAAGGAGAATTTGTATGGCACAGCCACAAAGACGAAGATGAACTTTTTCAGGTTCTTAGTGGCACACTTTACATGCAGTTTAGAGATCGTACCGAAATTGTTAGAGAAGGGGAAATTATTGTAGTGCCCAAAGGAGTAGCGCATAATCCCAAAACAAAAAACGATGAGGTGGTGGAGGTATTGCTTTTTGAAAAGAAAAAAATTGCGCATACGGGCAATGTAAAGATAGAAAGAACCCAAACCCATTATCCAAACATATAAAATTGAAAATATTACACCTCGATAGCAATCACCCCTTACTCTTGTCTCAATTGGCAGCATTGGGTTGTGAAAATCATGAAGATTATCAAAGCGATAAGGCTACGATATTGTCTAAAGTTGGCGATTACCAAGGTGTGATTATACGAAGTCGTTTTCCTATAGATAAAGTCTTTTTGGACGCTGCAAAGCGGTTAAAGTTTATAGGACGCGTAGGTGCAGGTCTAGAAAATATAGATGTGGCCTATGCGGCTTCCAAAAACATTCAGCTTTTTAATGCTCCAGAGGGTAACCGCAACGCTGTGGGAGAACATGCTTTGGGGATGTTGTTGACTTTGTTTAACAAACTGCATACTGCCGACGCAGAGGTTCGTTCTGGTTTGTGGCGAAGAGAAGCCAATAGAGGTATAGAACTAGATGGTCAAATTGTAGGTATCATCGGATATGGCAATATGGGAAGGGCATTTGCCAAAAAATTAGTAGGTTTTGATGTGGAAGTATTGTGTTATGACATCAAAAGTGGTTTGGGAGATGCTTTTGCAACTCAGGTAGAACTCAAAGAATTGCAATCTAAGGCCACGGTATTGAGCATACATACTCCACAAACAACCGATACTATTGGTATGGTAAATCAAACATTTATAGAGGCTTTTGCCAAACCGTTTTGGCTGATCAATACTGCCAGAGGCACTAGTGTGAAAACAGCAGATTTGGTTGCTGCCTTGAAAAAAGGACATCTATTGGGTGCGGCACTAGATGTATTGGAATTCGAAAAAAGTTCGTTTGAAAATTTGTTTCAGGAAGCAGAAATACCTCCTGCTTTAAAAGCGCTTATCCAAATGCCAAATGTGTTGCTCAGTCCTCATATAGCGGGTTGGACGATAGAAAGCAAGAAGAAATTGGCGCAGACCATAGTAGATAAGATACAGGCAACCTTTTTTTAGAAAAGTTTTCTATCTTGAAGATAGCGCAAAGGATAATCTAAAAACCCAAAATAGCGAAGCTTTGGTACGGCAATCATTTGGGCTTAAAGCTGGGTGTCTTTGGCGCTACACTTTGGTGTAAATATAAGCATGCAATGATAGTAATATGCTATGGAGTCCTATGACGAAATTTTGAAAAGCAAATTTGGAAGCCTTTTGGCTAGTTTAAACAAAGATGGGGCGACTATAATTGGAGGAGAAATAAACCACATTCGAATAGGGTAAATATGGTTGCATACTAGATCTGGAAGGATACAAAATTGAGCTTTGGGAGCAAAATGATGCGGTATTTTGAAATAGATTGTGGATTAGATTCGTTTATCCATAAAAAAATTATTAACTTCAAGGTTTTAACTATAAAATAAATAAACGAAATATGTCTGAAGAAAATAATGATTTTGCACAAGAGGCGAAGGAGACAGTAAATGAATTTGCAGAGGGAGCCAAAGATCTAGTAGGTCAGGATAACAAAAAAGTATTAGCCGGAGTCTTGGCTATCATTTTTGGAGGATTTGGAGTGCATAAGTTCATATTAGGATATAACAAAGAGGGAGTTATATTGCTGATCTGTACATTCATTTTAGGATGGATTTCTTGTGGAATGGTCAATATTGTGGTTTTGGTGATTACTGTTGTAGAAGGAATTATATATTTAACAAAATCTGATAAAGCGTTTTACAATACCTATCAGGTAGGTAGAAAGCCTTGGTTTTAGATACCATCAAATTCAAAACTAATCTTTTAAATAGAAGTATGTAATTCTAAACGATAAAGATGGATTCGTTTCCGAACGTGCTCGTTTTTATAGGAATAGTTTTTTTATTTCTTATATTTATCGTAATATTGCGATAAATAAAATAACATATGAAAACAAGTGAATTTTTAGATCTATTGGTTTCCAATCAAAGCAAAAAACTTCAATTTGCATATAAAGATGGACAATTTGTAGCAGAAGATTATCATATAACCGAGGTAAAGAACATGCGAATACAAGGAGTGAATTGTGGTGCGTTGATAGAAACTTGGAATGAGACATTGATACAGTTGATGGATGCTCCGGAGCAAAAGGAAGACTCTAAGCCTATGACTGCTTTGAAGGCTATGGGAATCTTGAGAAAATCGGATCGTATATTACCAATGGAGCCAGAAGCTTTGCTGAAATTTGAGTATGGAAATGCAGATTTTCACACTGCCCAAATGGAAGTACATAGTTATACGGTACAAAACGATCAGTTACAGATACATTTGATGCCGAGTGCTACTTTGTGCAAAGCGCCAGAGATATGCAATCTGCCACCAGCAGAGGAGGTCGAAGCCACTAGTTGTTGCGACCCCCAGTCGGGTTGTTGTTGATTTATTTGATGTATTTATAAATCGTTTTTAAAAACTCCTCTTCCTTGAAGGGTTTGCGTATGATATCTTTAAATCCGGATTTGCGGTAGGACTTTAAATCGTCTTTAAAAACTACTCCTGTGAGTGCAATGACAGGTATGGTTTTTATTTTACGCGATGGCATTTCTTTTATTTTCTTGGTGGTTTCGATGCCGTCCATTTTTGGGAGTTTGACGTCCATCAAAATGAGATCGTAGCCTTTTTCGGTGATGCGATCTAAGGCTTCTTCTCCACTGTATACCATGTCCAAATAAAAGTTTTTGGTGCCTATGAGCAGTTTAAAGATGAGCATTTGTAGCATGGGATCATCTTCTACCAATAAAATATTGTGTTTAAACTCAAATTTTGGTGCCACAAATATTTCGCTTTCTTTTTCTTGGAGCTTTTTTTTGTCTTCTGTAGATACTGGATATTTTAAACTGAGGTTGAATGCTAGTTTGGTGCCGTAGCCTACTTTGCTTTCTAATTGAATTTCGCTTCCAAGAAGATCTAAGATCTTTTTTACCAGAGCTAGCCCCAATCCTGCTCCTAAGTGGTTGTATTCCTTGTTGGCTTGGGTAAAACCATCAAAAATATCCTCTTGTTTGTCCTCGGGTATACCAACTCCTGTATCTTGTACTATAAATTTGATGCTGGCTGTATTGGCGCGTATTTGATTGAGTTTTACTTTTAGCGATATGTTTCCTGCTGGGGTAAACTTCAGTGCGTTTTCCAGCAGATTGGTGATTAGCTGGGTCAGGCGCAATTTATCTCCGTTAACAATTTCTGGAATTTTTTTGTCAAATTCGTAGATAAATTTCAAGCCCTTCTCTTTGGCTTTTAGTTTGTAAGTTTCTTGAAGGACCTTAAACAAATCGCTTATAGAGAAGAAATCTTCATTTATTTCAAATGTATTGAGATCTATTTGGTTGATGTTTAGTATATCATCCATCATGTTTTTCAGATGATCTCCAAAGGAGAGTATCAGGCGCGTATATTCTTCTT
The DNA here is from genome assembly GCA_025800395.1 of Flavobacteriaceae bacterium. Classification (GTDB taxonomy): domain Bacteria; phylum Bacteroidota; class Bacteroidia; order Flavobacteriales; family Flavobacteriaceae; genus JAOXRU01. The sequence continues at coordinate 11,036 of JAOXRU010000600.1, read as the reverse complement.
GTTCGGTATTGAGCGTTGTCTTTTGCAATAAATCCGAAAAAGCCAAAATAGAGGTAAGAGGTCCTCTTAGTTCGTGGCTAAAATTGGCTATGAACTGGTTGCGAAATTCCTCTTTTTCCTTTAATCGAAGGTTTTTGATGGTGAGTAATTCCTCTTGAATTACCGATTCGTTTTTGCGTTGTGCTACTTTTTGGTATGCTTTATAATGCTCTGTGGAGTCTTGAATAACCAAAAGTACTTCTTCTTTGGATGGAAAAGGCTGCATGGTGATATCGGTGATCAAATCACGATCCTCTATCTGTAGGCGTACACAGCTAAAATAGATCTCTTTTCCATCGCTATTGTCCAAATAATCTTGGAAGGATAGGAAAAAAGGATGATGTTCTTCTATATTGGTGCCATAAGGAAAATCAAAAAGTACATTGTCACTATTGATGATTTCACCATGGAAATCCATGAGTACAAATTGTGTTCTCGACAACAAAAATTTTTCTTTATAATGCTGTAACATACTAAACGATTAATTCTTTTGCTAAATAGGTAAACATAGTTTCTACATTATCGCCAGTTTTTGCGCTAGTTTGGTAATCACATTGGATTTGGTTGTCATTTAGTATTTCTTTGATATTGTAAGGGTCTACCAAATCTGCTTTATTCCCTACAGTTTGTATATGTGCCATCTTATAGTTATCCGCCAAATAAGCTACATCGTTGTTGAGGTTGATATAGGTAGATGGGCGAGTAAGGTCAAAAACATAAATAAAGGCATGGGCCCCTAGTAAATAAGATTTTCTAAAACTTACAATATCATCTGAGCCTTCCAAGTCCCATAGTATGAGAGATACATCTTTTTTTTCTTCTGGTATTTCTACACTCTTTTTTAGAATATGTACCCCAATAGATACTTTGTAGTCTTCTGTAAATACATTTTCGACAAAACGACGAATTAATGAGGTTTTACCAACGCCAAAGTGTCCTAATAAAACCACTTTTTTAGAGATCATGTTCAAAATATATTTTTAGTTTTTCTTCTAATTCATTTACGTTCAAACTTGCGGCTGTAGATGGAAGTGCTAGAAATTCTTTGGAGAAATCAAAAATTACATCTTGCAATTTATCTTTAAAGTGCAGGTTGTAATTTCCAGAGACTACAACGGCTACGTAGTATTTTATAAAGCTTTGAACGTGGATATTGTACAATTCGTATTCGATTAGCTCCAAATTTTGCCCTTTTGCCTGAAAGGCGTCTTCTACAAAACCTTTAATGGCGGTGAGCATACCCGAAATCATATCTTTGTCTAGGGTTTCTTGTTTGGTGTAGCTAGCCAAGAGTATGCCCGAATCTTTCTCTATAATAAATACTTGTTCTACTTTTGGTTTGTAGGCTTCGGCCAAGATCAGTTCTTCCTGTCGAACCCCCATGAAGGAGGCTTTAAATTTTTGTTGCCACCATTTTACAGAAAAAGTGTTATTTAGTTGGGAACTCAATTTTTCGGATAGCATTTTTATCTCTTGACCAATGTATTTTTTAATCATCTTACCCATGATTGGATATAGGGCTTCTACTACTTGGTCTCTCGAATTTTCAATTTCTTGTTTTAAGGTTTCAGTAATAACAGGTCCGAGCGTAGCGGGAATTTCGTGCACAAATGATTCCAAGCGTTCTTGTATGATCGGGTCTACTTTATGTGCTAAATATGGCCGTTCGTGAATAATTTTTTCGAGTTCTTCGATTCGTTCCGATATAACCATAGCATATTCCCGATCTTCTGCCAACAGAAGATCCTTAATAATAGCCAATTTTTCCTCGGTGCGCAATTCCATGATGTTATGAGAGACTACTTATTTCTTTTGAATCTTTTCTCCCAATTCTATCAAAAAAGCTCCTAAGGTTTCTTTTTCTACTTTGCGATCAAGCAAGTCTTCCGACTTTTCTTCTAGCTGAGACTCTAGATCAGAAATTCGAATGTTGAGGTCGGTAGATAGACTGTCTATAGTCTGATCCATTTCTTCGCGTATCTCGTGCATCATTTTGCGAAGTTCCTTGCGCTTTTTTTCAAGATCCTTCTTTAAGGCCTGAAATTCAGCGTTGTACTCCGTCATGTTTTCACCAAATATCAGTTCTCGAATGACATCAATTTTGGTGTTGTTTGCAACTGGAACGTCTTTTGTAGGCGTTTCTTTGTGATTTTTCTCGTTTGCCATATCGATAATTGCAGTTTGTAACTACTACAAAGATACGAAATAAAATGTTTGTAAGTATTTATTTATATTTTGAAACAAATTCCTCTAGTTTGTCGACCATATTTTTGCTGCCGCAGAAAAAAGGAACGCGCTCGTGCAACTCGGTTGGAACAAGATCCAATATTGGACTTTCTCCATCGCTAGCTTTTCCTCCAGCCTGCTCTGCCAAAAAGGCCATAGGGTTGCATTCGTATAGCAGTCGCAGCTTGCCTTTGTTGGCTACACTACTTTTTGGATACATATAAATCCCACCCTTAATCATGTTGCGATGAAAGTCCGAAACCAAGGAGCCGATATAGCGAGATTTGTAAGGGCGATCCGCATCTTCCTCCTGACAGTATTTGATGTAGTCCTTTACGCCTTGTGGGAAATGTATGTAATTTCCTTCATTTACAGAATATATTTTGCCGTCTGATGGAAATTGTATCTTAGGATGAGACAAATAGAAGGTTCCGATTGCCGGATTAAGGGTAAAACCATTCACTCCGTGTCCTGTAGTATAAACCAACATAGTAGAAGTCCCATATACAATATATCCGGCAGCGACCTGATTGCGACCTAGTTGCAAGAAATCTTTCATCTTTACTGGAGTACCAACTGGAGTGATCCTTCTGTAAATCGAAAATATGGTACCAACACTTACATTCACATCGATATTGGAAGATCCGTCTAAGGGGTCTATGAGAACCACATATTTGTTTTGGTGGTTTTCATCTTGACTATTTACTTCGATATAGTGGTCTTCTTCTTCGGAGGCGATCCCACAAACAATACCCCTGTTGGTAAGTGATTGTATAAATTTTTCGTTGGCTAGCACATCTAGTTTTTGCTGATCTTCGCCTTGGATATTGGTGTCTCCAGCAGCGCCAAGTATATCTACCAATCCTGCTTTGTTTACTTCATGATTGACTACCTTTGCAGCCAAACGCAGGGCGTGAATTAGTTTGGACAATTCTCCCGAGGAGTATTGAAAACTGTGTTGGGTCTCGATTATAAATTCACCAAGCGTTTTATTGCGGTTAGTCATGATAGTTTTTTTAATTTGTTACAAATATCGCCAAAATTGTGATACAACCCATATCTCTTGCCAATTTTTCGATTGCCTGATTATCTTTGCTTCAGAAATACAAATTATGGACTATCAAATTAGAAATGCTAATAAAGAAGATATGTCGGCCGTTTATGGTTTGATATGTGAATTGGCAGCATTCGAAAAAGAAGAAGATCAGGTTTCTATAACGAAAAGTACTTTGGAGGAAGATGGGTTTGGAACGCAGCCCAAATTTCATTGTTTTGTTGCTACAGTGAATAGTGAAATAGTGGGTATGGCACTTATTTATCCTAGATATTCTACTTGGAAAGGTTCTATTTTTCATTTGGAAGACCTTATTGTCAATCAGGAGTATCGAGGAAAAGGGATCGGAAATGCTCTTTTGAATACCGTAGTGCGCTATGCTGCTGAGCGTGGTGCCCAACGTCTCAATTGGGAAGTGCTCGATTGGAATGAAGGGGCGATACGTTTTTACGAGAGAAAAGGTGCCAAAGTTTTTCGCGATTGGGATGTGGTACAACTCGATGCTACAGGAATTAATAGTATAGTAAGCAATTTATAATCATGCAAGTATATAAGTTTGGTGGAGCATCTGTGAAGGATGCAGAAGCGGTAAGAAATATAAAAACGGTTTTGGAAACTGTAGACGCTCAAAATACGCTTATAGTGGTTTCGGCTATGGGAAAAACAACCAATGCTATGGAGCAAGTAGTGAAAATGTATTTTGAAGATCGAAATGGGGTGCATGCTAGTTTGCAAGAGGTATTGGATTTTCATCTAAAAATTTTACAAGACCTTTTTCCAGAGAAGCAACATTCAATATATGAAAAAGTAAAGCTGCTTTTGGAAGAGGTAAAAGGGTTTTTGGCATGGAACAAATCTCCAAAACACGCCTATGTATACGATCAGGTGGTTGGCTATGGCGAGTTGTTGTCTACTACCATAGTGAGTACTTTTCTCAATGAGCAAGGTTTTACCAATACTTGGTTGGATGCTAGAGACTGTATCAAAACTGGCAGCCAATATAGAGATGCTAAAATCGATTGGGAACAGACCCAGCAAGAGGTCAATAAACATATCAAACCCAATCACAATTATATTACCCAAGGATTTATAGGAAGTAACGAAAACAATTTTACCACTAGCTTGGGAAGGGAAGGATCGGACTATAGTGCGGCTATTTTTGCCTATTGTCTCAATGCCAATTCTACTACGATTTGGAAAGATGTGCCAGGCGTTTTAAATGCCGACCCAAGGTATTTTGAAGAAACCCAACTGCTAGAAACCATCAGTTATAGAGAAGCCATAGAATTGAGTTTTTATGGAGCTTCGGTGATTCACCCCAAAACCTTACAACCCTTGCAGCGCAAAGAAATTCCTCTTTATGTGAAATCTTTTGTACATCCACAAAATGGCGGAACCAAAATTAGTAGAGAAGACAACAATACGACTAGTATTCCTTGTTTTATACTAAAGAAAAATCAAGTGTTACTCAAATTGTCTACTAGAGATTTTTCATTTATCATGGAAGACAATCTCAGTCAGATCTTTCAATTGTTGCATGAACATCGCATGAAGATGGAATTGATTCAAAATTCAGCAATTAGTACTTCTATTTGTTTGGACAATCGTTTTAATGGTTTACAAGTGTTGTTGAAAAAATTGGAGGCTAATTTTAAAGTAAAATGCTATGAGGATGTAGATTTGTATACGATACGCAATTTTAATGGAGAGGCTATACGGCAGTTAAGAGAAAATAAGGACGTGCTTTTGGAACAGAGAAGCCAGGAGACTTTTCAATTGATTTCCAAATAAAAAAGTTTTTTTGTGGTTTATACCGCTACGGTTTCTTCTTCTTATCCAGGAATGTTTACTTTTTTTTATAAGGAAGTTTCCATTTTTGGATGTAAAATTAATGGTTTTGTTGTATATATTTGTATCAATAACCCATTGCACTAAAATATGAGTCTAGTTACAGCCAAAGAAGTTGCCCAAGCCATTAAAGTTTCAAAATATGGCTTTATAGGAACTTTTTTAGGATGGGTGTTGATGAAAGTATTAAAGATTTCTACCCTTAATAAAATATACAATAAGCATAAACACCTAGAGTCTAATGCGTTTTTGGAGGCGATTCTCAATGAATTTGAAATTCGTTTTGAAATACCAGAAGAAGATTTGAAGCGTTTGCCCAAAGAAGGTGCTTTTATAACGGTTTCCAATCATCCATTGGGAGGTATAGATGGCATATTGTTGTTGAAACTGATGCTGGAACAACGTCCAGATTATAAGATCATCGCCAATTTTTTGCTACATCGTATACGCCCATTGGAGCCCTATATAATGCCAGTAAACCCTTTTGAGGAACACAAGGATGCGCGCAGCAGTATTGCCGGATTTAAGCAAAGCATCCAACACCTCAAAAACGATCATCCGCTTGGGGTATTTCCTGCTGGTGAGGTATCGACTTATCGCGATGAAAAACTGATCGTAGACAAACCATGGGAGGAAGCGGCTATTAAGCTTATTCAAAAAGCTGAGGTTCCTATAGTACCTATTTATTTTCATGCCAAAAATAGCCGTCTTTTTTATCGATTGAGCAAAATAAGTGATACTCTGCGTACGGCCAAATTGCCATCCGAATTGTTGACCCAAAAAAATAGGGTTATCAAGGTGAGAATAGGGAAGCCTATACCTGTAAAAAACCAAAAGGAGCACGACAGCCTAGAAGATTTTAGTAGTTTCTTGAGAAAGAAAACCTATATGCTGAGCAATACATTTGAAAAAGAGAGTATCCTAAAAAAAGTACCTACGAGTCTCAAGATTCCTAAAGCTCCAAAGGAGATCATCACTGCGGTGAATCCGGTATTGCTGGAGCGTGAAATTGAAGATTTGCGAAATGAAGATTTTCGGCTGTTGCAAAGCAAAAATTACGAAGTGTTTTTGGCGCCAGCCGACAAGATGAAGTTTTGCCTTAGGGAAATCGGTCGTCTGCGAGAGATTACTTTTAGAGATGTAGGGGAGGGAACCAATCAATCGATGGATCTAGACAATTTTGATCGCTATTATCGCCATATGTTTTTGTGGGACAGCAATGCCAAGCGCTTAGCTGGTGCATATCGTATGGGATTGGGCTCGGAGATTTTTAAAGCCTATGGTATCGATGGATTTTATTTGCAAGATTTATTTCGTTTCGAACCAGAATTGTATCGCATGATGGGGGAATCTATAGAAATGGGGCGCGCCTTTATCGTCAAAGAATACCAACAGAAGCCCATGCCCTTGTTTTTGTTGTGGAAGGGTATCGTGCATTGTACCCTGCGGCATCCTGAGCATAAATACCTCATAGGTGGTGTAAGTATCAGCAACCAGTTTTCCAATTTTTCGAAGTCCCTTATGATTGAGTTCATGAAGTCTAATTACTGGGATCCTTATGTAGCCCAATATGTGAGCCCAAAAAAGGAATTTAAGGTAAAACTCAAAGATGCGGATAAGGATTTTATATTTGATGAAACAAAAGCGGATCTCAACAAATTCGATCGGCTGATAGAAGAGGTAGAACCTGGAGATTTGCGATTGCCAGTGCTGATTAAAAAATACATCAAACAAAACGCCAAGGTGGTGGCTTTCAATGTAGATCCCTTGTTCAACAATGCCATCGACGGCCTGATGTATATCCGAATCTCTGATTTGCCCGAAAGCACGGTAAAGCCAGTAATGGAAGAGTTTGAAGCCGAACTAGAACGAAAGCTTCAAGAAGGAGAATCTGCCAATAAGGAATCTTAGTTGCTTATGCCATAGTCCAATGGAAGTATATTCGCTATACGTTGTTTTCCAAAATCTCCACTAACCAAAAATGCTTCTATAGGGAATTGATTTCCAAAGGCATCGATAAAGAAATGTTTGTTGGCCTTGGGGAAAATCAAGCCCGAACGTCGTTTTTTGTAAAGGATAGTGAGTTTGTGCTCTCGCACATCTACACGGCTAATATCTCCCAACTGTTTTACTTTGATGTATTCCTTTGGATCTCGACGAAATTTGTTGTGGTATAAATGATAGCCGTTTTTGGTGAGCTCCGCTGCTTTGGTGCTGCGAAGAAAATGCAAAAGGGAGCCTCGGTACATTTTTTTTCTTCTTTTGGCAAATTTCTTGGGTTTGTTCTTTCCGATATCGGTAAAAAAACTACGACCAGAAAGATGTACTTTGTGTACCGGATTTAGTTGTTTTAATCGCATATGGATGTAAAACTTGTGCAGTTCGTAGCGTATTTGATAGCCGAGGTAGTTGTTTTGTACCAATATGGGTTTATTGGCATAGGCATTTAGGGTACTAGTTTCTTTGTCAAATACCAAAATAACATCCTCTGGGTTGGTTATTTTACAGCTAGATGCGGCTGGAGATGTGCCAAGAAATTCTTTTTTGAAATACCTCCATTTTTTTTCTCTGCTCCAGTCGTCGGGGAGTAGGGTTATGCCTTTCAATTTTACCGTTGATTCTTGTAGGGAAATCTTTTTTGTTTGCAGCAATTGGGCTTTGGTAAACTGTTTGCTTATATAGCCTACATAACTTACGATGATAGGGCTTTCTAGACCAGTAGGTGTCTCCAATAGAAAATAACCATTTTGGTTACTTACAACACCTATGGACGTGCCTTCGTAGTATATGGACGCACCCATCAGAGGCTTTTTAGTCATCTCGTCTTCTATATATCCTTCTATTTGGGCCAAGGAGAGAAAGGGTATCCAATAGATGAGGATTGGTAGATATTTCATTGCTATTTTAATTTTAATCTACTAAAATAGAATATTGTGAGAATAATAGAATACCCTTTAAGGGTTTTTTTATGTTTTTTTCAGCCGGGCTTTATAGGCGTATATTTCTTTGTCTCCAAGTCTTCTAAAGGCATAAAAGTAGCTAATAATTAGTGAGATGAAAGCATATATTGCATCTAATGGCCCCAGTTTTTCTTGCATGATTTCCCAACCGATTTTTGGAGAAATGCTTAAAACAAGTTCGGGCAAGGAAACCACAAATATGGCATTGGTAGCAGCTATAGTGGTGCAGTAAAGGCAAGCAAATACAGTAATTGCGGTAATTAGAACTGCGATCACGCCAAAAACTTGACTCACACCTCTACCTACTTCGCGCATGATAAAGGCTATTGTGACACCAACGAAGATGCTGCCAAAACCCAAAGAGTGTGAAGAAATACTAGCTAGTATACCCAAGCCCAAGGAAAGAACAATGGCAGCGATAATGCTGGCTAAAATGCCCAATACGAGGCTTTGTTCTTTTTCTAATAATTCGACTATGGCATTTTCTTCTTCGGCTTCCAAGAGCAGCAATGCATCTTTGTTCTTTTTTTTAGTATGGGAGCTTTGGGGGGCGTTTTGGCTTGTGTTTTCTGCTTCAGAGGAAGTGTCTTCTGTTGCAATACTGGGTATGTTCAAATCAGCAATTTGAACAATATCTAACTCCTGAGGAGTTTCGCTTGTATTTGGCTTTTCATCCGTTTGTTTTGACAAAAAATAGCTGTTTTTGTCTTGATTAGATGGCGATAAAACTGGTTCTAAGTCGATCGGCTTCTTTAGGCTTTGGTCTTCGGGGGCTTTTTGTTGCTTTTTTGTTGTTTTACTTTCTGATTTGTGGTATAAAATGGGAGGCGCTTTTGGGCTAAAATCGGCACATTGCCCTACAAAATCTGGCACCTTATTGGTTAGCCTACATACTGTTTTGGTGTCGATAGTAGGCTTTGTTTGTATACATTCTTGACAATAGATATGGTTTTCCTTTTTCATCAATTTGGTATTTTGTACTATGTAAAAGGATGGGTGGTATGGGTTGGGGGAATTAGTTGTTTTTGATAGACATATCCATATCTTTCTCTAAATCTTCTATATGGATGGTTCTTTGTGAAAAACGATATGCGATATATATGCCGATTAATACATAGAGAAACTGAGGCCATTTCAACAAGGAAGGCTCATTTTTCAAATCTTTTAGCAGGTATTGTATGTTTTCCATCACAGGGTATTGGAGGATATCGGGATAGGTAAAAGTAAGGGCGAGATAATTTCCGATAAGGGAAACAAGCAAAGTGAAGGTGGCAGCAAGCAGCGAAAATTTTTTTTCTATTCCTTTACCAAATTTCCGTACGCTTTGGCTTATGCCATACCCAATCACAATGGGTAAAGCAACTAATGGGTCTTTTAAAATATGTATCAAAGCATACCATATAAGCAGCCCGATAAATGCAGATACAACAGCGGCGATACAAGCCTTATCAAAATGTTGTGCATTTCGAAAGCGATCGTATTTTTTTTTGCTTATTGCTTTTTTGAATTGGTGTAAGGGTTTTCCAGCCCATTGGCCTTGGAAACTTTCGTTTGCCAATGGATCTTTTTGAAAAGAGCTGCAATGGGAATCTGCTCTACTTTCAAATACTCCTCTAAACAAGCAGCGCATTCCTTTCTTTTGATCGAATTTTCGATTGGCACAGTTGTAACAAAGGATTTCTTTTGGGGTCATTTCCATGATGAAAATGTTTATAGCATACAAGATAAAAATATTAAGTTTAAAAATGCTGCAATGGCTATGACAAGTATATTCCTTTCGATGGAATAATAATATCTTTGGTTGAAGTAGATCTAGCCTGCTATAGATTATGCTATTTTTGGTATAAAAAAAGCTGTCGGAATGCCGACAGCTTTTGGTATTATTAAAGCAATAGTGCTTATCTATTCATGTTTTTGATACTATCCTCAAAATCTTCCGAATCTACCCCTTCTGCAACTAGCTTCAGCGCTTTGTCTACAATATATTCCACATTGGTAGTACTAAAACCAAGTCCTACAGCCAATCGGGCAAGTATAATAGCTTGTTTTTCTCCTAGTGTATTATCGGCAAATACCATGCGACTCAAATCATAGAGTCTTGCAATTCTTTTGTCGTAGCTCACAGGAGGATTTATAGGGTAGGATTTATAATCTTTAAGGATGGCTTTGTAAGTCTCCGGATTGATTTCTAGGCGTTGAGCAAGACGGTCCAAAAAGGTTTGTTCTTCTTCGGTAATTATTCCGTCACTCATTGCAACACGTACGATGGCTGCAAAGTGGTCGGCATTGCGCTGACGAAATCCACTATCGTATAAATCTGTTAAAGACATAATCGTTTAGTTTTTTAGATGCGCAAAGATAAATATTATCGCTAGTATACGAAATCAAAAAAGTAAAAAAATATTTAAAAAAGCGCATTCCGCTGTGGTATAGAAAATGGGTCGCAGAAGGACATGCCATTCTGCTGAAGAAAATGAAGAGGCTTTGCTCTTCTGTTGTAGAAAATGAGGGTCATGTTGGTGTGCAAAGTTGCAATAAGTCAAGGATTAATGGATTAAAAGCTTTTTTTGAGCAAATAAAAAGCACTTGCTTTTATAGGTTCGTTTAAAGGTAAGTTGTGATGAGAAGGGTATAGAAAAACGATATAGGGGACTGTGTAATATTTTGTGTTTTTGCTAAAATTTAGTTGAAAACTGATTTTGAAATTCATAGGCAAAAAAATTACCTTTAATTTTTTTATATTATGAAACCAGAATTAGAAAAGCAATTAGAAGCCTTAATTGGCAAGATTAGCAACAAAGAGGATTTAGACCAAGTTCGAGATCAGCTTTTAAAGCGAGGAGTAGAAGCTCTGCTCAACGCCGAAATGACAGCTCATTTAGGGTTTGAAAAAGGAGCTAAAAACGATT